>FR890617.1:0-31205 GCA_000435075.1 Bacteroides sp. CAG:770
ATGTTCGTGCTGGACGAACTAAAAACAGAGTTGGTTTGACGCCAACTCTGTTTTTTATATTATATCGGGCAATGTCTGCATGTGCAGAACTCCCTTAAAGGATACCTAAATTTCGTCCTTCAGATGCTCCTTCGCATACTCCAGGGTAACATTGAAGGTCTTCTTCCGGGATGACGGGGCTTCGAACATCGCATCGTCGAAAATCTTCTCGCAGATGGAACGGAGGCCTCGTGCTCCAAGTCTGTTCTTGATAGCGGTATCGACGATAAGTTCTTTTACGCCGTCCTCGATTTCGAGCTTTATGCCGTCAAGTTCGAACATCTTGTTGTACTGCTTGAGAATCGCGTTCTTAGGCTCTGTAAGAATACGGAGAAGCGAATCTCGGTCCAGACTGTCAAGATATGTCACTATAGGAAGACGTCCGATAATCTCAGGAATCAGGCCGTAAGCCTTCAAGTCTTCTGCAGAAACATAACGGAGAAGGTTATCCTTGTCTATCTTCTGCTGGCTGCCGGCGGTAAAACCGATGACCTGGGTATTGAGCCTTTGCGCTATCCTTCGTTCTATTCCTTCAAATGCGCCACCGCAGATGAACAGGATATTCTGGGTATTCACGTGGATGAATTCCTGCTCAGGATGCTTGCGGCCGCCCTGTGGAGGGACATTGACAACACTTCCCTCAAGGAGTTTGAGCAGAGCCTGCTGCACACCCTCCCCGGAAACGTCACGGGTAATGGACGGATTGTCACCTTTGCGGGCGATTTTGTCGATTTCGTCTATAAAGACAATACCACGTTCTGCCTTGGCAAGGTCATAGTCAGCTTCCTGAAGAAGCCTCGAAAGAAGGCTCTCCACATCCTCGCCCACATAACCTGCCTGAGTCAGCACAGTCGCGTCAACGATAGTGAACGGAACTTGGAGAAGTTTCGCAATACTCTTGGCCAGCAATGTCTTGCCGGTACCTGTAGGTCCTACAAGGAGGATATTCGACTTCTCGAGATCCACCCCGTCATCAGCCTTGTCGGCGAGATTATGATTTATTCTCTTGTAATGATTATATACTGCGACAGACAAGAGTTTCTTGGCCCTGTCCTGACCGATTACATACTGGTCAAGGAAGTCCTTGATTTCCTTCGGCTTCTGAAGTTTCTCGATACGGGCAGGCGCCTGGGCACCTTTTCCCACATTGGAAATCTCCTTCAGATAGCCGGAAGCCATCTCTACGCAATCGCTGCATATATATGTATTATCAAGTCCTGACAGAAGGAATGGAACTTCAGCCTCACTCCTGCCGCAGAACATACAATGTTTAACAGGTTTCTTTCCAGCCACTGTTACTTTATTTTTTTCTTACTTTCCAGAATTTCATCTACCATGCCATACTCCTTGGCCTCAGCTGCAGTCATCCAGAAATCTCTGTCAGCGTCAGCAAAGACACGATCGTAAGACTGTCCGGAATGCTGGGCAATGATATTGCACAGTTCCTGTCTTGTCTTCTCGATTTCCTTCGCCGCGATGATGATGTCAGATGCCTGACCCTGTGCGCCGCCTAGCGGCTGGTGGATCAGAACCCTACTGTGAGGAAGGGCAGAACGTTTTCCGTGGGCACCTGCACAGAGAAGTACGGAACCCATTGAAGCTGCCATACCGGTACAGATGGTCGCTACTTCAGGCTCGACAAGCTGCATCGTATCATAGATGGCAAGACCGGATGTGACCTGTCCTCCCGGAGTGTTCAGATACAATGAGATGTCCGCGTTGCTGTCATTTGATGCAAGGAACAGCAGCTGGGCCTGGATAATGTTTGCGACATCATCGTCGATAGGCACGCCCAGGAAGATGATTCTGTCCATCATAAGACGGGAGAACACATCCATGGATGCGACATTGAGTTTCCTCTCTTCGATAATGGTAGGGTTGATGTACGAACTCACCGTCGATTCATAACGATGAAGGGTCATGGAACTAATTCCACGACCCATATTCGCAAATTTATCGAATTCGCTATTCATTTCAAATTAAAGTGTGCGGAATGCCTCTACAGATACAGTCTCGTTCTCGAGTGTGATTGCACCCTTGACAGCCTCTACTGCTTTTGTTGTCTCGACATTCTCGATGATACGACGGCTTGTGTTCTCATCCTGAAGCACACGGCCTACGCTATCCTTGATGACAGCCTCAGGGACATTGCCCATTCCGTAAGCTGCATACTGGTATGCAACATAAGCCTCTGCAGCCTCATGAACATCTTTCTCTTCGATCTTGAGACCGAACTTGTCCATAACATAACCGCGGACCATCTGCCAACGGAAATCCTCGAAGAATGCAGGTGCCTCCTTCTCGATTTCCTCCTTTGAGAACTTACCCTCATTGATATGGAACAGCCATCTCTTGAGGAACTCCTCAGGGAGCTTCACGTCAGCCTTCTCTACGAGATACTTTCTGAGATCCTTTGAGAGCTTGTAGTCAGACTCCTGCTTGTAGTTCTCCTGAAGTCTTTCTGTAACAGCTGCGTCGAATTCCTCTGCGCTGTGAACTTTGCCCTCTCCAAAGATCTTGTCGTAAGTCTCCTGGTTCTCCTCTGCAGGAGCGAATGTCTTCACTTCCTTCACGGTAACGTGGAACTGAGGATTGATCTCTGCGAGCTCTTCTTTCTTCACCTTGAGCATGTATGCACGGTCAGACTCGTTTGTAAATGCCTCATTGACATTGACATCGAACTGGTCGCCGACCTTCGCGCCGAGGAATGAATTCTTCGCCTCGCCCTCAACGTTTCTTACGCCTACGTAAGAAGCCTCGACTGTCTTTCCTTCCTGTGAGAAGTCAACGATTACGAAGTCATCCTCTCCTGCTGCCTCAGTGTCGGTAAGTGAACCGAACTGGCGGAGGAGGTTATCCTTCATCTCTTTCTTTGCCTCGTCAGAAATCTCGATGCTGTAATACTTCACCTTGTCATCCTTGGTAAGCTCGAAGTTAACCTCTGATGCAGAAGCGATATCGAACTTGAATGTGAAGTCGTTGCCGGACTTCCACTCGATCTCAGGCTGGTCCTCGCTAGGAAGAGCCTCACCTACCATCTTGATATTGTTTTCCTTGATGAAGTTATTTACAGCGTCAGAAAGCACCTGGTTTACAGCCTCGCCGAGAACACGCTCACCATAAACTCTCTGGATGAGAGACATAGGAACCATTCCCTTTCTGAATCCCTTGAACTCAGCAGTACGTCTGCACTTCTGGAGTTCCTTCTTCTCGATTTCAGCGTAGTCATCATGTGCTACTGTGACAGTGAGCTGAAGATTAAGCTCATCAATCTGGTTTTTTACAACGTTCATTTTTATGCTTGTTTATTATTTTCTTTGGTTTTAGCTTGCAAAAATAACTAAATTATCCACAATTTGCAACCTCAAGACCTACCTTTCCTGTTTAGGATATGCTATCCTGTCGTGATAAATCTGTCCGAGATAGGATTTAAGCACAGATTTGATGCGGCTGAGGTCCTTCAGGGAGATATCGGCATTGTCCAGCTGGCCTGCATTGATCTTGGCCGTAACGATATTTTCGACGAATTTGTCGAAGGTTTCCGGAGTATTGTCTTTCAATGTCCTGGAGGCAGCCTCGATTGTATCGCAAATCATCACGATCGCCTGTTCGCGTGTCCATGGGGTCTTGCCATTGTAATAGAAATCTCCTGCATTGGCCTCATCCCCGCCTTCATTCATATACTTGTTGTAGAAGAATGCGGTACATGTAGTTCCGTGATGTGTCAGAATGAAATCAGAAACCACTTCAGGCAACTGATACTTGGCGGCGAGGGCAAGTCCGTCGGTCACGTGACGGATAATCATCTGCGCACTTTCACGAGGAGAAAGACCCTCATGATATTTCGTTCCGAGGCTCTCATTCTCGATGAAGCACTGTGGATTAGCAGTCTTTCCGATGTCGTGATACATCGCCCCGGCCCTGACAAGAAGCACATTGGCGTCAATGCTTCGGGCAGCAGCATCAGCGAGATTCATAACCTGCAAAGAATGCTGGAATGTTCCCGGCGCCTTCTGCGCAAGAATTCTCAGGAGTTTGTTGTTCGGGTCGCAGAGTTCCTCTAGTCTGGAATTGGATACCAGTCCGAAAATCTTCTCGAAGAGATAGATGAGAGGATATCCTGCAACTGTAAGGAAAGCACCTATGAACATATAGAGCATCAGCCACATGTCATTCAGGAGACTGCCGTCGTTGACAAGACGGAATCCGATGAATGTCAACAGCATACATCCGAAACTTATGAGTGCCATCACGAACTGGAGCCATCCCTTGCTGAAGAATTCGAAGGTAAACATCGTCAGGACTCCTGACACGAGATAGAGAAGGAAGAGTTCCACTCCATTATGCGCAAAAATCAGAAGCGGCAGCAGAGAAATCACGTAAACCGGAAGCACTACCCTCTTCCTGAAAAATGCGAGAAGGTAAAGCGCTGTCAATGAAAACGGTACGAGATACAGCAAGGACGGGTCTATCCTGTCGAAGACAAAAGCCGCGAATGAGCCGACCGCGAATATGAAGAGCAGATAAACATATTTATTCATCTGCTTGAAGATGTCAGGATTCGTATAAAAGATGGAAAGGAAAAGGATAAGGACCAATGCCAATGATATGAGTCCGTTTCCGAGCCACAGGAAGATGCGTGGTCCGTCATAACCAAGACTCTCCTCATATTCCGCCTTGTAGGAATCGAGGTACTGGGCGATTTCAGCAGTCACGATCTCTCCCTTGGACACGATAAGCTGTCCTGCATTGACAAATCCCTGTGTCGGCGAAATGTAGTCGACTGTCTCGGCATGGACCAGGTCGGTGGTCTCCTTGTCATACAGAAGGTTCGGCTGGAGGGTTTCATCCAGACCGATAGCCCTGAAAACCGAGTCAACCCTGACATCAGGAAACGTGCGGCCGAGGTCTGCAAGGAGTTTGGCCCTTGCCCCGGACATCGTATAGATATCTGAAGAAGGAACTTTGGATGCCCTCTTGTCCCTCTGCAGGAAAAGGATTTCGTCGGCTGACGAGAAGTTATCCTCCCTCGCGGAAGCCTCATCCGCCATGACGCCTCGCTGATAGATGTCAGTCAGTGACTGCACCACCTTGGGCCTCATGTAAGAATACTGTCCGTAATTCACATTCTCGGCTTCCCTCAATGCATCGCGCGCGATGTCCTCAGAGAACTTATAATATGGCACAATGCTGGAACCCAACGCATCTTTCTCAGCCTGAAGCTGTTCCGAAGTCTTCAGCACCGGGAAATCCACTTGGGCGACCAATGTCTCATAAGCCCATGGTGAACCTTTCTTATAGTCATAATTGAACTTTCCAGTCCTCGGCATCATGAAAAGAAGCAGGAGGAAAAGGACAAAGAGCGAAAGATATATCTTCGGCTCTCTCGGAATTCCGGTTTTTGCCATATTATGATGGTTTATGTCAATGTTGCAGCGCGTCCGCTATTTGAACGGGCTGTCTTTTTCTCTTGAGATATAGCTGTATATCAACGTGTCGGTAAGACGCGGGAACAATCTGTGCGCCAACACGGTAAGCTTGCCGAGAGCGGTCAGGATAACCTCCGACTTTCTCTTTGCCAATGCCTTTGCAAGAAGCTCCGCACATTCCTCCGCGCTCATCAGTTTGTCCTCATCGAGCGGAGTCTCACCCTGAGCCGAGCCGTCTGCTGTCAATGCTGCATTACGCACATTCGATGCGGTATAACCAGGAGCGAAGACAAGCACATTCAGTCCGTCTTTAAGATGCTCTATGCGCAAAGTGTCCAGGAATCCCCTGATGGCATACTTGGAAGAAGAATAACCTGTCCTTGCAGGCAGTGCAGAATAACCGGCGATGGAAATGACGCCGACAACTGAACCTTTGGACTGGAGAAGATAAGGCAGGGCGAACTTAGTGCAATATACTGTTCCCCAGAAATTGACATCCATAAGAGACTTGATCACGGAGAGGTCCAGGTCCTTGAACATCGCCCTCATGGAGATTCCGGCATTATTGACAAGGATGTCGATTCTTCCGAATTTTTCTACAGTCTTCTCTATCAATGCCTTGCAGTCCTCTTCTTTGGAGACGTCAGTCTTTACGCAGAGAACATTGTCAGGATTTGGACTCACGCTCGGGACTTCAGCCTCGAGTTTGTCAAGATGTCTCGCAGCCATGACGACCTTCGCGCCATAGCTTCCGAATAATCTGGCAGAAGCCAACCCGATACCCGAGCTGGCTCCTGTTATGATTATTACTTTATTCTGAAAGCAATTTTTGTCCATAGAAGAACTATTCTACAGTCATGGCAGCGATATCGTCTCCGTCATATGCACCGGCATCAAGCTTGGCCTTGATTTCCTTGAATGCTTTGAGAGTGTACTCGACATCCTCCATTGTATGGGCAGCGGTGCTGACGATACGGAAGATGACCATACCCTTAGGGATGACCGGATATACGACCATTGAGCAGAAAATCTTGTAGTTCTCACGGAGGTCCTTTGCCATCTTGGTAGCCTGTGCGACACCACCCTTGATATGGACAGGGGTCACGCAAGCCTCAGCCTCACCGATGTCGAAGCCCTCTTTTCTGAAGCCGTCCTGAATTGCATGTGTGATGGCCCAGCACTTCTTGCGGAGTTCGTCACCTTCCGGAGACATGATGATTTCCAGACGCTTGGTATTACCGATAACAAGCGGCATAGGAAGTGACTTGGCATACATCTGTGAACGCATGTTCGCACGGAGGTAGTTGATGATCTTGTGAGGACCTGCAACGAAACCGCCGATGGAAGCCATTGACTTGGCGAATGCACCGATATAAAGGTCAACCTCATCCATGCAGTGAAGAGCCTCTGATGTACCGCGTCCGTGCTCTCCGAGAAGTCCGAATCCGTGGGCGTCATCGATCATGAAACGGAAGTTGTATTTCTTCTTGAGAGCTGCGATCTTGTCGAGAATACCGAGCGCACCTGTCATACCATAAACACCCTCGGTAATGAGGAGAACACCGCCGCCGTTGGCATCAGCCTCAGCGCATGCACGTGCAAGAACCTTCTCGCAATCTTCAATATTGTTGTGACGATACTTGTACTTGCTGCCGATATGCAGACGGATACCGTCGAGCAGACATGCGTGGCACTCTGCATCATAAACGATCACATCGTGACGTGCGGTAAGAGCGTCAATGGTAGAAACGATTCCCTGATATCCGAAGTTGTAGAGGTAAGCATCTTCCTTCTTCTCGAACTCAGCGAACATCTTTTCAAGCTTCTCATGGTATCTGGTGTTGCCTGACAGCATTCTGGCACCCATAGGATAGGCAAGGCCCCACTTGGCTGCTGCTTCCGCATCCGCCTTACGTACCTCAGGATGATTTGCAAGTCCAAGGTAGTTGTTAAGACTCCAGTTCAGAACCTCATTTCCGTTGAAAACCATGTGAGGTCCGAGTTCTCCCTCCAGACGAGGATACATGTAATAACCGTAAGCCTGGCTGAAATACTGGCCGATAGGACCTCCGGAGTCTCTTTCAATTCTGTCAAAAATGTCTAACATATTGTCTAGATTTTAGTGAATTTATGCATCAATATTTGCGTAATGCGCATTCTCCTCGATAAACTGCCTGCGTGGAGGGACATCATCGCCCATCAGCATTGAGAATGTCCTTTCCGCTTCTGCGGCATTGTCAATGGTGATTTTGCGGAGTCTTCTCTTGGAAGGGTCCATTGTGGTATCCCAGAGCTGATGTTCACTCATCTCTCCAAGACCTTTGTACCGCTGCACTGTCACGCCCTTGTCGGAGCCCTTTCCGAGTTTCTGTGTAGCTTCTGCACGCTGAGCATCGGTCCAGCAGTAAATCTCCTCCTTGCCCTTCTTTACAAGATAAAGCGGCGGAGTCGCAAGATACACATAGCCGTTCCTGATGAGGTCGAACATATATCTGAAGAAGAATGTAAGAATCAATGTTGCAATGTGGCTTCCGTCCACATCGGCATCGGTCATGATGATGACCTTATGGTAACGGAGCTTGCTGAGGTCCATCCTCTTCTCACCGTTCTCATCTTCCTGGGCCACGGTCACGCCGAGAGCCGTATAGATGTTGCGGATTTCCTCACTGTCGAATGCCCTGTCCTCGGCAGCCTTCTCCACATTGAGAATCTTACCTCTCAAAGGAAGGATTGCCTGGATACGACGGTCACGGCCCTGTTTAGCCGTACCGCCTGCGGAATCTCCCTCGACGAGGAAGAGCTCGCACTCTTCAGGATTACGCTCTGAGCAGTCTGCAAGCTTACCCGGCATTCCGGCACCTGACATGACTGTCTTACGCTGAACCATCTCACGAGCCTTACGAGCTGCTGTTCTGGCAGTTGCAGCAAGGATAACCTTTTCAATGATAATCTTGGCGAACTTAGGATTCTCCTCGAGATACTGGTCCATGGCAGCGGCTGTCGCCTGGGAAACCACAGAAGTAACCTCGCTGTTTCCGAGTTTAGTCTTGGTCTGACCTTCGAACTGAGGCTCAGCAACCTTGACAGAGACGATAGCGGTAAGACCCTCGCGGAAATCCTCCTGAGAAAGTTCCACCTTCACTTTCTCCAGCATCTTGTTCTTGTCCGCATAGTTTCTGAGCGAACGGGACAATCCCATCTTGAAGCCCTGAAGATGTGTACCTCCCTCGATAGTGTGGATATTGTTCACATATGAGAGGATAGTCTCCTTGTAACCGGTATTATACTGGAGAGCGATATCAATAGGGATAATCTTGTCCGATGTCACGCAAATAGGCTCAGGGATAAGTTCTTCCTGACTTGCATCAAGATATTTTATGAACTCCTTGAGACCTTCCTGCGAATAGAAAACGTCATGCTTGTGAACCTGCTTTCCTGTAGGACTGTAGTTTCCGTTTGCGTCGGTCACATACTCATCGATGAGAGTTCTGTTGTCCGTCAATGTTATCTTGATTCCCTTGTTCAGGAATGCAAGTTCACGCATTCTCTTCGCAAGAGTATCATAATCATAGATAGTGGTAACAGTGAAAATCTCCGAATCCGGGTGGAATGTAATGGTTGTTCCGGTATCCTGGCACTCTCCGATGACCTCAACAGGTGTAATCGGCTTGCCTTTGGAGTATTTCTGCTGGAAAATCTTTCCTTCCCTGTGCACTTCGGCAATGAGAAGGTCCGACAATGCATTCACGCAGGACACACCCACACCATGGAGACCTCCGGAAACCTTGTAGCTGTCCTTGCTGAATTTACCGCCGGCATGGAGGACTGTCAATACGACCTCGAGGGCAGACCTGTGCTCCTTAGGATGCATTCCGGTAGGGATTCCTCGTCCGTTATCCTGGACTCTGATGGAGTTATCCTCATTAATGGTAACTTCGATATGATCACAGTATCCGGCCATAGCCTCGTCGATACTGTTGTCAACTACCTCATATACAAGATGATGAAGACCTCTGACACCGACGTCTCCAATATACATTGATGGTCTTTTTCTTACAGCCTCAAGTCCCTCAAGAACCTGGATACTGCCGGCCGAATACTGCTCTTCGGCTTCGCGCATCTTTTCGTTTTCTTCCATCCTCAAAAATTATGTTTATTCTTTCTTAACGTTCTTTCAAAACGCCTGCAACAGCACAGTTCCCGCGCCAGATTGCAAGCCTACAAATATAATAAAAATTATAGATTCAGGCAAATGCCGGCGGTAAAGCCGATTCCCCCGTCAGTATAAAGCGGGACTCGCTGGATATTCATGTCCAGAAGATTCTCTCCGCGCACCCAGAATGACATTTTGCGGCTGAATGCAAACTCCGCATGTACACCGAGATTCACCCATGCAGGAATGCTGGAATCATTCACCATGATTGATTTCAATTTCCAGCCGGTCTCTCCGCCCACGGTTTCAGACTCAAAATTCTTTGTCAATGTCCTTCCGTCGCGTCTTGACGCGAATTCAGCTGAAACTCCTGCAAAAATGCGCTTCTTCCAATTGTATGTGGCATTCACGAAACCTGAGAATTTTGACGGCTCGAAATAGAAGTATGCATCCTTCTCGCTCTTCTTGAACATCGTCTTTTCGATGTCGAATCTCGAGTCAATGCTGAGGTTTCTGGATTCCCATTTGAATTTCAGGTTCGCATAGGCCGCAGTACCGTTCAGATAAGCGAGGGCCGAAAGCATCTCCGACATCGTTCCGCCACAAGAATTCAGGTAAACGACGTCGAAAGGCATTGCCTCATAACTTCTGAACCCGGCCTTGACATCGAATATGAAACGGCTGCGGATATTTCCTCCGAGACCGAGAGACAGGTTATACTGCTCCACAGAGTTGTTGGACATGCCATGGTAAGGCATGAAGAAGTGGTTGCGTTCCTTAAGTGCGGAATACTGGTTCCTGTAGTCGCCGCCGGTGGCTTTGAAATAGATGTTGAGATAATTCCTTACAAGTTCGAAACCGATGTTCGCGTCAGGATAAATGAGGGTTCCCTTGTTGGTATTCAGTGCGGTACTGCCGTCCCTGTCGCTGATATTGAAACTGAATTTAGGACCTACGGCTATGCGCCAGCGGTTTCTTTCAAGTATGTATTTCGGTGTGACATAAGCAGTTCCCACATTGGTCTTGAATCCGCCTCCATACCAGGTCATACCCATTCCGAAGTCCGCAACGATACGGTGGTCTCTGTTCATCACGGGGCCTAAGGTAACATTGAAATCGACATCATTGATTCCCACCGTCTTATGTGTCACTCCGGCTTCGAACGGGTCGTCCATCTGAAGTCCTCCGAGTCCCTGCACGGTCCCTTTGTATTTCATTGCGACATCGAAATAAAGGTATGACTCTGACGGATTGGAAGATTTCGCACGGAACGAGAATTCGGCTCCATTATACCCCGTAGCCAGCTGAGAATCCTTGGTGTGGATTCCCTCATAGCCGGCGTCGAAAGTCAATGTCGCCTTGTTCAGGTCAGCCTGGCCATTGAAACCGGCCACAGACATCATGTCATAACCATTCCAGCGCTCCTTGTCGGCAGCTGTAGTCAGTCTGAAGTCATCATCGAACCACATCTTCCTGTACTTTCCGATATAGGAATGATGTGACGCGAAAACATCCATCTTGAATTTATCTGTCTTCAGATTAGGTTCCCAGACGAAATCCACGGATGGCCTGAGCTGGTATCCGGCACCGGCCTTGAAATAAATCCGGCGTCCGGTATATGGATTGTCCTGCGGGCGCATCTGAAGTTCATAAGGCTTGAAATCATATGCTCCGCGATATGGATTGTCGAATACGGAATAGTTGAAATCCAGGTCGAAACGCGACATGGAGTCAGCCACGGCCATTGTCTCCATCGGCTTGTGGACATCCATAAGCTTACCCTCGTAAGTTCGTGTCACAGAGACAGTAGGGTTCAGATTCTGCGCAGCTGCCCCCACGGAAACCAGCATAGCCGCAACAATCGGCAAACAATATATCTTTTTCATATATAATCTCTTGATTAGCATTGACTTTACTCTCCTCTGGACTCGATTTTCTCCAGACGCATTTTCACATTGTCAAGAACCTCGTCCTCCCTTCCGGCAGGAGTGTATCCGTCACGAATGCTTTCGAATGTAGCCTTGGCCTGTTTCATCTCTCCCCTTTCAGCGAATGAGTCACCGAGGACGATGAATGATTTCGCAAGCCAGTAATTCTGGTCAGTACCGGAGTCGGAAAGTTTATATACCAATGTCTCCACTTCCTCGAACTTGCCCTGGTCATATCTGTCCTGAATGACGAGATATGCAGCCTCGGCACCCTCCGGAGTAGAAGGCGAAGCGGACAACGTCTTAAGTATCGAGAATGCCTTGTCTCTCTGGCTTGTAGCAAGATATGACTTGGCTTCCACATACTGGGCCCGTCTCTTCTCGTCCTTTGTGCTCTTGGAATCGGCGGATACCTTACCGGCATCCGAAATGGCTGACTTGTAGTCCTTGCCAGCGAAGGCCGAGTTCATCATACCGACAAGGGCAGTATGCTTGTTGCCGTCGATTCTGGCATTGGCCAGCAATGACTTGTAACCCGCATATGCGTCACTCCAGTGTTGGAGGCCATAGGACAGTTTCGCGAAGTTCAATGAAGCCATCTCCACGAATGACTCATCACCGGACTCGATCACTTTCCTGTACATGTCGCAGGCCTGTTCCTTCTTTCCGAGATTCTTATATGACTCAGCCATATAGAATTCCGCCATCAGGACATCAGCCCCTGAAGGATAAGTGTCAATGTAAGCCTGGAGTGATGTCAATGCCTTCTGATAGTTTTCCGCAAGGAAAATCTGCTCGGCAGCATTGAAGAACATGCTCTCCTGATCGGCTTCCGAAGCCTTTCCGCCCGACAGGGTCTTCAGATATGCAAAATACTGCTCAGGTTCCTGCTTTGTCTGATAAATGGATTCGATGGCACGCAGGGCATCCTCTGAATATTCAGAAGAAGGCATACCGCTGACAACTCTCTTATAATATGCAAGGGCCTCGTCATACTGGGATTCATTGGCGGAAATCATTCCGAGACCGATAAGCGCCCTCGCCTTGTATGTAGAATCACGGCCGTCGGAAACGATGCTTGCAAATACCTGCGATGCGGAAGTATTGTCGCCGGCACCCATATAGGCGCGCGCAAGTTCATACTCGGTCTCGCACCAGAAAGATGCGTCAGGTGAAGCGCCCCTCGTGGCCGCAAGCAGTTTGATTTCTTCTTTCTGCTTGTTTGTCAATGCATAAGAGACTCCGGCCTGATAGTATGGATAGAGATCGTCCAACTGAGGATATTCACGGATAACGGTCTCATAGGCCGCAATCGCACCGGCATAATCCTTAACGATAAAGAAGCAGTCAGCCTGTCTTGTCAATGCATCCCTGCGTCTTGTCTTGTCACCTGTCTGCAGGTAGGTATCGAACCAATCGGCAGCCGATTTGAAGTCATTTTCCTTGAAATAGCAATATGCCACATTGTAAGGAATCAGATTTCCCTCCCGCTTGCCATAAAGGGCTGAGGTATTGTACAGACTCTTATACAGTTCTGCAGACTGGGCATAATCATCTGACCTGTAATAACTTTCAGCAAGCCAGTAACGGGCTGTCTGATTAAACGGAGTACGTTTGTCAGAATAATATGCGGCAGTCTTGAGACAAGGGACCGCACTTCTGTATGAGCCTGCGCTCACAAGCTGGTCGGCACGAAGATAATTGGCCTTCATGTAATTGTTCTTCATGTCTGCGTCGAGGACATCTATCTTGTCATAGGCCTCCACTGCACCGGCATAATCATGATTATAGAGGGCTGCCAATGCCATATAACTGTAGATTCTGTCACCCTTAGCCTGCTCCGGATATTTCCTGATATAGCTGTCGAATACGGAAGGGTCATTGTTCAGGTCGAATGCCAACTTTGCATAGTTGAAATACGCGTCCTCCTGGATTTCAGCATCATAACCAGCCTCAGCAGCATCCTTGAAGGCCGTGTACGCAGCCACCTTGTTCTTCGTCTGAATATAGCTGTAACCCATCTGGTAATTGGCAATCTGGCCCAATGAGTCAGTGCGCTCCTTCATGAGATTGAACTTGTCGATGGCGCCCTTATAATCTTTCAATGCATAGAGAAGCGAGCCAGCATAGAAATAGTCTTTCCTGCCGGTTCCCTCCGTTATGCTCGTCTTGTCATAATACTCCTTCGCAGACGCGGCATCACCCTGTACGAGATACGACTCCGAGATGATTCTGGCAAGATGTGACTTGCGCTCGGCAGGCACTGAAGCATACATTTTCGCAGCATGGTCAGTGACATACTTGTAGTCCTTTTCCATGAAACGGCACTCCATGATATAATATGAAGACACCTCTGCAAAACGCTGGTCCTTGGCGGATTTCTCAAACCACTCCTGAGCCTGGGAGAACTTCTCCCTTTCGTACCAGATGTATCCGATAGAGTAACATGAAGGCGCATGATAATCATTGCGCGGAAATCCCACCACCTTCATGAAGCCAAGCCTGGCAGCCTCTTCAAGTCCTATCTCGAAATCAGAATAAGCCTTCTTGAAAGTATATTCAGGAAGCTGATTCTTGTAAAGTCCGGCAACATTGACCTCAGCGAATTCAGTCGAAGCCGAAGGATAGTCGTCTGCGGCGAACAGATTGAGCGCATGCGCGAAACGGAGCTGGGGAACCATCCCGGAAAACGGATACTCCGAAATATACTTCTCCAGTTTGGTCTCATAGCCGTTGGACTGCATCTTGACATCGCAGAGGACTGCGTATCCGCTTGCCGTCATATCATGAGGATAGCCGGAGAAAATCTCTCTGGCTTTCACGTACATGCCATGTTCAAAGAGTTCGCGGGCATACCTGAGTCTCGCATCAGGACCTGACTTGTATGCCTCTGTCACTGCAGTTTCCGTCCTGTCGGCCACATTCTGTGCAAATGCTGTCGCGGACTGTGATGAAGCAATGACTACCGCGGCCAATGATGCCGCCACCAATCTTTTGTCCATAATCTTCTGTTATTTTCCGAATCTCTTGAGAATAGGATCGTATGCGTCGATTCTCCTGTCGCGGAGGAAAGGCCAGCCCCTTCTCACATATTCTGTCCTGTCAAGGTCAATGTCAACGACCCTGTTCTCCTCATGTTCCGTATCGAACTGGGTAAGAATCTCGCCCTGAGGACCTGTCGCGAAAGAAAATCCCCAGAAATCCAGACCGATAGTGTTGCCTGAAGGATCATCCTCATGACCCACACGGTTCACGGTAATTACCGGAAGTCCGTTGGCAACGGCATGTCCTCTCTGGACAAGCTGCCATGCCTGACGCTGCATTGCCTGCTCTTCCTTGTCGTCAGTGCCGACTCCGCCGATTGCGGTAGGATAGATAAGAAGGTCGGCTCCGTTCAATGCCATGAGACGGGCTGCTTCCGGATACCACTGGTCCCAGCATACGAGAACCCCCAAATCACCTACTGAAGTATGCACAGGCTGGAATCCAAGATCACCAGGAGTGAAGTAGAACTTTTCATAGAAGCATGGATCATCAGGAATATGCATCTTGCGGTACTTTCCGGCAATAGAACCATCCTTTTCAATGACAACTGCGGTATTGTGATAAATTCCCGGAGCGCGTCTCTCGAAGAGGGAAAGGACCAGGACAATACCAAGTTCCTTGGCCAATGCGCCATAACGCTCTGTCGATGGTCCCGGAATAGGTTCCGCGAGGTCACAGATGGCGGCCTCTTCTGTCTGGCAGAAATAAACGCTATTGTGAAGTTCCTGAAGGACAACGAGTTGAGCACCCTTTGAGGCACAATCCCTGATATTCGCTTCGAGCTTTGCTATATTTGCAGCAATATCCTTTCCGCAGGACTGCTGTACCATTCCGACTTTAAGAATCTTAGACATATTTACGTATTAATTTTCAGTTTTACTTTCTTAACCATCCTTCAGGGAACTGCATGGTCACGCAGTGAAGTCCGCCATGTCCTGAAAGCAAGGCGCTGCAGTCCAGCACTTTGACCTTCCTGCCAGGGAACACTGCCTGAAGTCTTTCCCTCGCGATTTCATCTTTCTGTGAACCGGAACCCGGAACAAGAACCGAGCCGTTAGTAATAAGGAAGTTCGCATAAGAGCCGGGAAGCCTGTATCCTTCCAGATAGGCGGGGTCAGGAAGCGGGAGCGGAACGAGTGTGTATGGCTTTCCGTCCATGGTCTTGAGCGACTTGAGCTGCTCCTCCATTGCATGAAGTTCAGCATAATTCTCATCAGCCTCATCCTCACACTGCACATAAGCGATAGTGTCTTCCGAGCAGAAACGGGCCAGAATATCCACATGACTGTCAGTGTCATCCCCCGCAATAGAGCCATGCTCAAGCCAGATTACGCGCTCGAATCCGAACGCCTGTTTCAGTTCTCCTTCGATTTCATCCTGAGTGAGATATTCGTTCCGGTTCAGTGAACAAAGGCATGACTTCGTGGTAAGAAGCGTACCCTTGCCGTCCGTGTCAATGCTGCCGCCTTCGAGGACGAATGGCCTCATATCGACGCAAGCCACATCATCACTGAACACACCCTCGAAGAAAACCGTCTTGGTTATCTGGTTGTCCTTGTCTGAGGCGAATTTCAATCCCCATCCATTGAACACGAAGTCATACAGGTATTTCTCCCCGTTGTCGCCATAAACGGAAATTCCGCCATGGTCGCGCGCCCAGGTATCATTGATCTCGCATTCGCAGAAACTGATCTTGTCAATGTCAATCGGCAGGCACTGCGCATCGCATGCCTCTTTCAGTCTGCGGGATGCCTCGACAATCGATGTTGTCACTATCATAAGACGCTCGTCAGCCTGCACGGCCGATGCAATACGAGCATAACATTCCTGAACCTTATCAAGTTCATACCATGGAGTGGTCTCGTCCGGCCATGTAAGCTGGACACCGCTCTGATGTTCCCATTCTGCAGATAATCTCATATCTAATCCAAGCAAAAAATATCAATACTTTAACTTACAAATTTACTAAAATCCAAGGACAAAAAAAAGCGGTCAACGTTTTCACGCTGACCGCACATTCAAAGATATGTAAATTACCTTATTATTCGATAGTTACTACTCTGTTGAGCACTGCAGAACCGAATCTGTTGTTGCTGGAGCCTTCGGCCTTTACAACGAGGTGATCCTCAGAGATACCATACTTCTCGACAAGAATCTTCTTGACATTGTTTACACGCTGCTCAGAGAGATACTGGTTGCGTGATGCTGTACCTGTACCCTTGTCTGCAGAACCTGTAAGAACAAATACCTTGTCAGGAGCCTGCTCGAGAATATTCTTGACATAGAAATCAAGATGAGCCTCTTCACGCTCTGAAAGTTTGGTGCTGCCGATCTCATAGTAGAGAGTTGCAGGAGAAACGAGGTCACCTGCCTTTGAAACGGTAACTGTATCAGGTTTCGCATTCTTGAGCTCTTCAATCTGGGCCTTGAGATCCTTGTTCTCTTTCTCGAGAGCATTGACTCTTTCCTGAAGTGCATTGTACTGATCCTCAGTGAAAGGAACCGGAACGATAGCAGGAACAACTGAAGTATGACGCTTGAAGTTGGTTCTGCCGAGGTTTACAGAAACACCTACCTTTGCTGACGGCATGACACCGAGTTTGGTGTTAGGCGCAGGTGACACATGAGGATATGTGCTCTTAGTAGCCAACGCAGAAAGGTCGAGGTTTATGTTCACCCTGTTGCTTACGCGGAAGCTATTGATGACACCAAGACCGGCACCGTACTCACTATTGCTTCTTGCACGCATATAAGCGAATGAAGGATAAGCGATTACATTCCAAGTCCTGGTCTCCTTATATCCGCTGAAAGCGTTAGAGAGATTCCAGAGAAGCTCAGCATGGATGGTGTTGCAGTTGAATGTTCCGTCGCATGCGGTGAAACCGTCATTTGCTACAACCTTATTCTTGAGTCCTGCCCAACCTACTCGGGCACCGATAGATGGGGTAAACCATTTTCCTACATATATGTCAGTCGCCACACCGGCCTTGCCGTCAACACCTTTGCCCAACCATGAGTTGACACCTGCGCCGACACCGACAAACCAGTTGTCGCCGAAGCGGTTGGTCTCATAGGAACCACGTACTATTTTTCCGTTCTCGTCACGATTACCATTCTCCTGGGCATTGATAGCCGGAGTGGCTGTCAGAACGCCTGCCATTACTGCAAGCGCGCTGATGAATAGTCTAAAAGTTTTCATCATAGAACAAATATTTAACAATTATCGTTTTTATGTCTTGCCTTTACCTCCAGAGCACTTTTTCGTCCATTCCCCCAGAGGAAAAATCGCGCGAAACTAAAAAACTTTAGACAAAAATGCAAGATATTTGTTCTATATGTTTATCTCCTCGCTTTAAGGCCCTCCCTTATCTCACTCATTTTCCTGTCCGTGAGCGGGTAGAACGCCATAATCAGCACCCCCACGGCAGAGCCTACAGCAGGAATCCATAATCAGCACCCCCACGGCAGAGCCAACAGCAGGAATCCAGCTGATGAGAGCCTTGATTGTGGCAAGGGCCTCAGGAGTCTGGACCGCATCTTTGGCATTGTCATAACCGAAGGCCATGAGCACCCAGAGGACGATCGCGCTTCCGAATGCGGCACCGAACTTCTGGGCCATTGATGAAGATGAGAAAATGAGGCCGGTAGAAGCGCTTCCGTTCTTGTACTCAGAATAGTCAGCCACGTCTGCAAACATTGACCACAACAGCGGTGAACTGATACCGATGGCGATGCAGATGAGAATCTGAGCAGCCATGAGCATCCACATGCCGGCAGGGGTCTCAGGAAGGAAGGCCACGGCAGCCGCAAAAACCGTAATGGCTACCAGGACAGCGATGAATGTAGCCTTCTTGCCTATTTTCTCGGAAATCGGAACGGTCACCACGACACCCACAAGCTGTGAAATCTCACCTATGGTCAGGAATATTGCCAATGTATAAATAGCCTTGACACCAAGCACGTCAGCAAAGTAGTATGCCGCGGCGCCGCCTCTGATGCAGTTGAAAAGAAGCAGAGAAATACCGCCTCCAAGGAGAAGCCACCAAGGAGCGTTGCAGAAGAGCGCTTTCAAATCCTCCATTATGGAGTTCTTCTCTTCCTTATGGTTCACCTCCGCCTTGGCCATCTCAGACTCGGTCACGTGCTCACGGGTCATGGCAAAGGTCAGGAAAAACAGAATCGCGCAGATTGTTCCGATAACGGTAAGGGCGATTGTCCAGTCCAGAGGTGCCGAATCGGCGATAGTCCATTTCTCAGGCAAGGTTCCCATAATCGAAGAACGAAGACGGAGAAGAGGTTCGAAAATGCCCATTGAAATGAAACTTCCGATGAAGGCAAAGAACATTCTGAACGACGAGAACACCGATTTCTCACGAGAATCATCTGTAACCACACCCAGCATCGCACCGTAAGGGACATTGATAGCGGTATAGACGGTCATCATCAATATATATGTAGCGTATGCATATATGTGCTTGAATGTATAGTTGTCAGTCTGAGGCGTATAGAATGCAAGGATGCCGGCTATCGCGAAAGGCAGCGCAATCCACAGCAGGTAAGGACGGTATTTTCCCCATCTTGTGCTGGTCCTGTCAGCTATGAGTCCCATGACAGGGTCCGAGATGGCATCATACAGCTTGGTCACAAGAAGAAGCGTTCCTGCATGGGCAAGGCTCAGACCGAATATGTTCGAATAAAAGAAAGGAAGATAGTACGAGAAAATTTTCCAGAACATGGATGACGACATGTCGCCGAATCCATATCCGATTTTCTCTGAAAGTTTGGCTTTAGTCATTTTTATTTGGTTTTCTTAATACTTCATTGAAATTGCGGATGATGGCAACAGTACTAGTATCGCTTTCATACACGGAATAGAGCCCCTGAGGTTCCTGTGCGGGGTCACCGCAATAGTCGTCACCCCTATGCCACCAGATGCTTTCCGCCGACTGGCCGGCTTTTCCGCCCCAAGCCCAGAAATTCACCCCTGCCAGAACTCCGTCACTCTTCGCGGAATCCTCCAGACGGCGGAAGATATGAGTATAATATGCATCTCTCGCAGCGACAGGCGTGCTCTTGTCGAACTTACATCCGTCGCGCGGATAACCGAACTCCTCGATTACCACAGGCTTGCGGAGTTTCTCTGCAGAAGCGATGTGCATGTCAATGTATTTGTCCGTCCTGGCATATGCTTCCGGCAGGTCGGTCTCCAGAGAATCTTTTCTCACCCAGTTCCAGTTCGCCGGCCAGATATGCATCGTAAGATAGTCAATGTCAGGGCAAGAGTGAATCTTTTCGAACAGGTCCATATCGACCTCACACCCGTAAAGCCCCTCGCTGCCGACAGACACCATATGGTTTTTGTCAATGCTTTTTATCAATGCCGCTGTACGGACCAGCCACTTCTCAAATTCAGCCTTCACCGAATCCACACGGACGAAGCAACGCGGCTCGTTGCATATCTGCCATGAAAAGATTGCCGGATCTTCAGAATAGGGGCGTCCTGTAACAGTATTGACTCTGGAAACCACCTTTTTCACATGTTCCATAAACATTGACTTCGCCCTTTCGTCAGTCGTGAATTTCGAAGTGATTTCACAATATTCTTCCCAGGTGACATCATTCGCGCTTACAGCCTTTCCGTGTCCGGTCCATTCCAGATACTGGCCGAAGCCGCCTGACCATTCCCAGGCATTGTTCAGATAAATCACGGCCGTCATGTCACGCTTTCCAAGTTCCACGAGAAAACGGTCCAGTCCCACGAACACATTTTCGTCATAAACTCCCGGAGCGGTCTGAAGCGCAGGCTCCACTTTCCATTTCACTCCGGCATCTCCGTCAGCCCCGGCCAGGACACGCAAGTTGTTCACGCCCATCGACTTGAGACAGTCAAGTTCCTCACCTAGCCTTTCCGGGTCAGCGACATCAGTATCCGAAGCCAGAAGAGGCGCATACCACATGTTCGCCCCGATGAAATACTCAATCTTGCCGTCGCGGACAAATTTTCCGTCCTCCGCAGACCAGAAACCGCTGTCCCTGTCGCATGATATAGTCAATGCCATCGCTATCGTTGTCAATGTCAAAAGTTTACGTCCCATATAGTTCCAGTGCTACATAATATTGTGCAAATTTAGCAAATTTTCGCTTGAGGGACACACCTCTTTGCCATGCAATTTAGTACCTTTGTATGATTCCGGCTTCCGAACCTTCCCTGCCGGATGAAAATGACATGCAGTTCAAGATTTCTTCTGAATACAAACCTTCCGGAGACCAGCCGGGAGCCATCGACGGATTATGCTCAGCCATAAATGAAGGTGCCGACGCAGTCACACTGCTCGGAGTCACGGGCTCGGGAAAGACTTTTACCATGGCCAATGTCATCGAACGTCTCCAGAGGCCTGCCCTGATACTGAGTCACAACAAGACACTCGCAGCACAGCTCTACGGCGAATTCAAATCTTTCTTCCCGAACAATGCCGTCGAGTACTTCGTGTCATATTACGATTATTACCAGCCTGAGGCCTATATCCCGTCCACGGACACTTACATTGAAAAGGACCTCAGCATCAACGAACAAATCGACAAACTGCGTCTAAGTGCTGCGTCAGCCCTCATGTCCGGCAGGCGCGATGTCATCGTGGTTTCCAGCGTTTCCTGCCTCTATGGTATCGGAAACCCTCAGGACTTCCACTCGCAGACCGTAGAACTACATGTAGGACAGCAGATTAGCGAGACCAAGCTGCTCTATCATCTGGTAGATGCATTGTTCAGCCGAACCGAAACTGACTTCAAAAGGGGAACTTTCAGAGTCCGCGGAGATACCGTGGATGTATATCTCGGAGGTTCGGACGAGGCGGTACGGATAGAATTTTTCGGAGACGAAATCGACTCCCTGTCATTGATAGAACCGGTTACTGGAGCGACAATCGAACAGCTTTCGGAGGTGCCGATCTACCCGGCGGGCAACTTCGTGACGACTAAAGAGAAGACAGTCAAGGCCGTCAGCATGATTCAGGATGACCTCGTGAAGCAGATGGAATATTTCGAGAGCATCGGAAAAAATCTGGAGGCCAAACGACTGAAACAGAGAGTGGAGTACGATCTCGAAATGATGAAGGAGATGGGCTACTGCCCGGGAATCGAGAACTATTCCAGGTATCTTGACGGAAGGAAGGCCGGACAGAGACCGTTCTGTCTCATTGACTATTTCCAGGATGACTTCATCACTTTCATTGACGAAAGCCATGTCACGATTCCTCAGATCCGCGCGATGTACGGAGGCGACCACTCCAGAAAGTCCGTGCTGATAGACTACGGATTCCGTCTGCCGGCCGCTTCTGACAACCGTCCGCTGACCTTCGACGAGTTCGAGTCCATAACGGGGCAGACCGTCTATGTCAGCGCCACGCCTTCAGAATACGAATTGAAAAAATCGGAAGGACTTGTAGTCGAGCAGGTTGTGAGGCCGACAGGGCTGCTGGACCCTCCTATCGAGGTCCGCCCTACCCATGACCAGGTGGACAACCTTCTAGAGGAAATCAGGAAACGCGCCGAAATAGATGAAAGGGTTCTGGTCACGACCCTGACCAAGCGCATGGCGGAGGAACTGGACGACTTTTTCGGAAAACGTGGAGTCCGCTGCCGCTATATCCATTCGGATGTAGATACAGCAGAGAGAGTGGAAATCATCGAGGATTTCAAGAACGGACTGTTCGACGTACTCATCGGCGTGAACCTCCTGCGTGAAGGTCTGGACATTCCTACAGTTTCACTTGTCGCAATCCTGGATGCTGACAAGGAAGGCTTCCTGAGATCCCAGGTAGCATTGACACAGACAGCCGGCCGCGCAGCGAGAAACGTGCACGGGCTTGTCATAATGTACGCCGATTCCATAACAAGGTCAATGCAGGAGACGATTTATGAGACGGACCGCCGCCGCGCCAAGCAGATCGAGTACAACAAGCTGCACAGGATTACGCCTAAACAGGTGGAAGTCAAGCACAACGCCCTCATTTCAGAACTCGGGGGAAGTGCCCCGGAGGGCAAACAGCTCGGCCGTGTAACAGCATCCAACTCATACGACTCCCCTACTTTCATCCCCAATCCGAGCGCACTCGGAAAGGGCCGCATAACTGTCGGACTGGGTGACGATTCCAAACGCGATTCCAACAGTGCCTACACAGACGGCTATATCCGTGCCGACCTCGCAGCCGTGCTCCAGGACCCTGTAATCAGGTCAATGTCAAGGTCCCAGGTCGAGAAAGCAGCTGAAGAGTCACGCCGCAAGATGAAGAAGGCAGCCGCCGAACTTGATTACACGGCAGCCGCACGTTATCGCGATGAGATGTGGGCTCTCGAAGAGTATCTCAAGGTCTGGAAACAGAATTAGCCACGATATATCCCATCGTCCAGGCGGCCTGCAGATTAAATCCGCCAGTAATCGCGTCAACGTCAAGCACTTCCCCGGCAAAATAGAGCCCCGGATGCTTGCGCGATTCCAGAGTTTTCGGGTCAATCTCGGACAGCGCCACTCCTCCGCATGTAACGAACTCGCCCTTGAAGCGGTTCCTGCCGGTTACCGGATAGAGGTCCGAAGTCAATGTGTCCGCCAGCCTGTTCAGGCCTTTTCGTGAAAGCTCCGCCCAGCGTTTCGTTTCCGGCAAGCCGGCACGTTCCAGGAGGAACGACCAGAGTCTGCCATTGAACCTTTCAGGATAGATGCTGGACAATTGTTTCTGCGGATTGCGGGAGGCGAAGTCAGCCAGCATTGACAATACATCATTGACATTCATCTCCCCTAGCCAGTTTACGACAAGGCGGCTTTTATATTGGTTTTCAGCGAGATACCTCGCCGCATAGGAAGACAGTTTCAGAATTGCCGGGCCGCTCATGCCCCAGTCGGTTATCAGCAGAGGGCCCTCCGCACGGAACTTCGTACCGGCCAGTCCTGCGACAGCGCCGTTGACCACGGTCCCCATCAATGCCGAAAGTTCCCTGTCCCTCGTCTGAAGCGCAGGATTGCCAATGCAATCAGGCGAACCGATGTTGAAGCTGAAAAGAGAAGGAAGAGGATCAATGATTTCGAGGTCCAGCCCGTCCAGCATCGAATAGCCGCCCCGTTTCGGATTTCCGCCAGTAGTCACAATGACTATATCAGCATCAATGTCAGGAGTTGTCCTGCCCTCCGCATCCGGAGCGAAAGATATCCTATATCGTTCAGCATCAGTCGCCTTGTCTACTATCTTGGACACACGGCAGCCCGTCCTGACATTGACCTTTTCATGCTTCATCAGCGACAGGAGGACATTGACAATCTCCATCGCATCCTGCGAAACAGGGAACACGCATTGGTCCGGCTGAGTCACCAGCCGCACACCGGCATCCTCGAACCAGCGGCATACGTCAATGTTGCCGAATTCCTTCAGCAGGCGTTTCATGAGTCTGTGCCCGCGCGGATATACCTGCTCCATGCTGCGCACTTCCTGAAATGAGTTGGTCAGATTGCAGCGTCCGCCACCTGTTATGCTAACCTTAACGAGCGGTTTCGTCGCAGCCTCATATACAGTCACTTCCGCCTCCGGATGAAGACGTTTGACATTGACAGCCGCAAAACATCCGGCAGCTCCCCCTCCGATTATCGCAATATGCATAGTATCCTCAATTATCGTTCACGTTGTCCAAAGTACTGGATTTGTCCCGATCTGTCTCAAAGAGTATCACGGGAAGACAAAATTAATGAAAATCCGTTGGAATTCTTGTGACAAACTTATATCTTAGGCGTATAATAACACCAAAACGAAATGCCACATATTTCAGAAAGAGGAGCCGCACTGCCGGCTTCGCCAATCAGGAAACTTACGCCTTATGCTGAAGCTGCAAAAGCCAGAGGGGTGAAAGTCTATCATTTGAACATCGGACAGCCAGACCTTCCGACTCCGGAAAAGGCTATGGAGGCCATAAGAAGTATAGACAAACGTACTTTGTCTTACAGTATGAGCCAGGGCACACCGGCTCTGAGAGAGGAGTTCTCCAAATACTACCGCACTTTCGATATCGATTTGGATCCTGATGAGATAATCGTCACCGCAGGAGGTTCAGAGGCGCTTCTCGCCACATTCCTCACCTGCTTCGACCCGGGAGACGAGGTCATCATCACCGAGCCTGGCTACGCTAACTATCTGAGTTTTGCAGAGGCCGCCGGACTGGTCGTAAAAGCCGTGACTTCTAAAATCGAGAACGGTTTCGCACTGCCTTCAGCAGAGGATTTCAAGAAAGCCATCACTCCGAGGACGAAGGCAATCCTCATCTGCAACCCGAACAACCCTACCGGTTACCTTTATTCTCCGGAAGAACTGTTCCAGCTAAGAGACTTGGTGAAGGAACATGACCTGTTCCTCATATCAGACGAGGTTTACAGAGAATTCGTATATACCGGAGAGCCATACATCTCAGCTCTAACGCTCTTCGGAATCGAAGAAAACGTAATCGTAGTCGATTCAGTTTCAAAGCGTTACTCCGAGTGCGGCATCAGAATCGGAATGGCGGTCACGAAGAACAAGAAAGTCCGTGACGCATTGACCAGATTCTGCCAGGCGAGACTCAGTCCGCCTCTTCTCGGACAGATTGCGGCTGCAGCCTCTGTAGAGGGAACCGAGCTTTATTCGAAGGAATGCTTCGATGAGTACAAGGCCAGAAGAGATTATTTCATTTCCGAGCTGAACAAGATTCCTGGAGTCTATTCTCCTAAACCGGAGGGGGCATTCTATACTGTCGCAAGACTTCCGGTCGAGAATGCCGAAGAATTCTGTAAATGGTGTCTCACTGATTTCTGCTACACGGAAAATGAGGAAACAGATGAGACTGAGGACGATGGCATACATTTCGACAGTCCGCTTCCAGGACCTGAAAAACAGGAACCGGAGTTTATCGGGGAGACTGTGATGATGGCTCCTGCAGCCGGATTCTATGCCACACCGGGACTTGGCATGAATGAGGTCAGAATGGCCTATGTGCTGAATATCAATGACCTCAAGAGAGCATTGACCGTTCTCAGGGCAGCATTGAAAGCTTACAATTCAAGATAAACTCAAATCCGGATATGCTCCGCAAGTTGTCAGGCTTGCGGAGTTTTGTATAAGTAACATGAAAGAAATAAGTTGCCTCAGATTAAGAGAAGATTTTCGAGGAAGGATACTCTCACACCACATCTAAAGCGACTTACACAGACCGGGAGAAGGTCCGCCTGAGCAGAAGATAGCGCCCCAACGCATCCGTAACGAATTTTCCCCATCTGATTTGGAGACGGTTTTCCGGGAGAATTAGCCACGACAAATCAGGCTTTTCTTCCGGAAAATCTCTTTTGAGATGTTCGACAGACTGCCAGCAGTAATATTTGAGCAGAGCTCTTGTTAGAAATCCAGGGGCATGGTGGCGCTTCAGAAGGAGTTTCCTGAGAGGAAGTCCTGCACGCAAGAAATCCATCCTGACATTCAGTTTCAGTGACTCGTTGGCAGACCAGCGATATACGAACAAGGGCTTCTCATAACGGTAATATTTCATTGACCTTGCGGCTCTTACGATGAAATACAGGTCCGTTGACGGGCCGGAAAGGTGATCAAATCCTCCGGATTTCATGAAAGTTGATTTTCTGAAAGTCACTCCGGTCGGGGCGAACAGTCTGCAGAACGGTTCACCGTCCGCTTCAGGACACCACAATTTGGCATTGACCTTGTTCTCAGGGACAGCAGGCTTCGGCTGGCCTTGATATTCTCTCCATTTTACCGCTTCCGGACAGATTATGTCAGCATCTTGCGCAATTCCGGTAATTCTATCAATTTCAGCAAGATACGCAGGAAACAAATAATCGTCATCGTGCACAAGGACAGCATATTCGCCGTCGGCGAGGGAGACCGCCCTATTAAAATTCCCGACCAATCCGAGATTACTGTCATTCCTATAGTAAATGATGCGCGGGTCGGTCAATGACATGAGATATTTATAGACGTCGGAGTCCGGTTCCGGATTGTCCTCGACCACAATGACATCGAAATCACCCGCCCAGGTCTGGGACAATGCCGATTCCACTGTATCTTTCAATGTCTCAACGCGTTTCCATGTCGGTATGACGATTGAAAATTTAGGTGCGACGCCCGGGCGCACACCTTTTATCAATGTCGAGCCGATATTGCTCTGGCAGGCAAAATTGTCATTCTGATTCAGACACTCCTGTGCATTGATTTCCATAATCCAGAAACTGTTTTTATAATTGAATCGAAGCCGGTTCCGTAAAACTCTGATATTGACATGTCCAGTTCGCGGAACACCCAGAGCGGCCACCTCCAGTTATTGTATGCCGCCTGCACAATTCCCTGAACAAGTACCACTCCAAGGAGTCCTAAAGTGGTGAATTTCAAGGCAATGAAAGTGAGCAGAACTATAACTCCGCCCGAGACAAGGCTCGGGACCACATATGGTATCTTGTTCTCTGTAGAAATCACTGAGGCGAACTCAGAATGGTTCAGTTCCAATGCTACGATTACAAGATAGAGCACGCAGATAAGCCTGGACGGCAGCATTGTCTGAGACTTTATGAGTTCCAGCAGGTATGGTGCCACGAAGATTATTCCAAGTGCTCCGGCAAGCATTATAATCTGACCGACTACCATAGAGAAAGAGATTGTCCTCTTCAGCATTGGCCTGTCCCCTGTCACTCTGCAGTTAGAAACTTTAGGAAGATAGGTCACGAACATGGTATTCGCGATGCCAGATACTATTGTAGTGAGCTGTGTCAGAAGGCCATACGAGCCGATTGTTGCCAGAGGAAGGAAAAAGCCGATGATGAACATTCCCATCTTGTTCACGGCATAGGCTCCGATGAAATTGATTCCGAGTTTCTTGGCATTGAACCAAATCACGGAGAAGGTTTCCCGGATATCTTCGCGGGTGACTGTCTGCTCTGCGAGACGGGCTTTCAGTTCGGGCTTGAAGTATGCTCGGTAGCTTACATATCTCTGCACGAATGGGGCGATGAAGTTGGCTGCAACTACTGCAAAGAGCCCCCAGCCGAGAAGCAGGAATACTGTGCAAAGTACCAGATATGCCGACTTGGAAAGTATCGCCGCCTGTGATGATTCCCTTATCATTCCGCTGCCGGTAAGCAGGCTGGAATAGTAGGAGAAATAGATGTTGAAATATGTTGAGAACGAGTATAATATCCAGATATACAGGGAGTTGTTGACATTGGTAAAACCTTCCGTCAGATACCAGATATAGCCTGTTCCGAATGTCAGCATAGCTATGAGCGCCAGGACGGACAGCCTGCGATAGACGAAGCGTGCAGTGCTTATCAGAACTGAAAGAAGATGCCAGTCAATGCTGCCGCCTCGTTCTTCTTCCACGCCCTCGCGGCAAAGCCGGCGCGCACCGCTATTGACATATGTGAAGTTCCTGCCGAACTGAGGGGAAAAGCCGAAGTCCATCAGGCCTACTATCGAGCTGACTGTCAGCATCAGATAGTTCATTCCTACTTCCTCCGTGGTGAGCAAACGCAATATAAGCGGCAATGTCACCAGGCCGGATCCTATCTGGAACAGCTTGGCGACATAGCTCCACGTTACATCTTTCTTTGTTATTTCTACACCCAATTTCTAACGAGTTACTATACCCTTTAAAAGTGCAACTGTATTCTTTGTTATAATATTACAAGATGACTGGCCTTCAAGTGCACGGAAACGGTGACAGTCAGTTCCTGCCATCACATACCATCCGTTCTTCAGCATTTCCTCTGCCCTCTTCGCGATTCTGTCGCCATAGACGCCGAGTATTGACGGTAAATTAAGCTGAAACTCCGCGCCCATGTCCAGAAGCCGCTTGTAATCATCCATTTTCATGTATGTATAACGCTCCGGGTGGGCTATCAGTGGAGTATATCCAGCTGCATTGATCTTACCAATCATGCCCCACAAATCCATTGGCGGAGCCCAAGTGGAAGTCTCGACCAGAAGTCTGTTGTCTCCATGAAGGAGAAAGTCATCCTTTTCGAGCCGTTTCATGAAAAGTGAATCGAGCATGTTTTCCGAGGCCAGCCTGAGCTCAATCTTGCCCTTCCATGCCTCCTTCAAACTTTCGAACCGGGACCTGAGGTCAGCCGTCTCATTCGGAACATCCTCCATAATATGTGGGGTGCACCAAAGGACGGTCGTGCCTGCCGCTTCCAGGAAATTCAATATCTCCAATGACTCTTCAATTGTCTTAACTCCGTCATCCACTCCGTACAACACATGCGAGTGGTTATCGACAAAGCCCTTCAGCAAGCCGGACTCATTAAGGCTGGTTCTGCTGTTGAAAAAACCGAACATCTCGAAAAATTAGTCTTGAACGTTGTTTCCGTAGCCATAGCCGTATCCGTAACCATAGCCATAACCGTAACCATAATGGCCATAGCCATATGACTTGCTGGTGGTATCTACACCATTGAGGATGACAGCCATGTGGTTATATACTCCACGCTCGTAAGCATCCTCGACTGCAGGAAGAGCCCTCTTGTCGAACAGGCCTGCCCTGATTACGAATACCGTATAGTCGGCATGCTTTGCAATGATGGATGTATCGGCAACGATATCCACAGGAGGACAGTCCATGAAAATATAGTCATATCTTGCGGAGAGCTCGTCCATCATCTTGTCAAACTTCTCTGATACAAGGAGCTCGGCAGGGTTAGGAGGGAGCGAACCTACTGAAATGAGGTCAAGGTTCTCCTTGATGTTCTGAATCTCAGGAACGATGCTTTCAAGTTTGCCGTTCAAGAAAGCGGAGATACCCGACTTGTTGTGCTCAAGTGCCTTTCCGAGGGTACCCTTTCTGAGGTCAAGGTCGAGAAGCAGGACTTTTGCACCCTTGAGTGCCATGGTAGCCGCCATGTTCATGAGGACGAAGGTCTTACCGGCGGTAGGATTGAATGATGTAATCATCACCTTGTGGCATCCTTCCTGACCGCCTGTCATGAAGTCGAGGTTGGTTCTGAGAACTCGGAACGCCTCGTTGATACTGTTTCTGTTGGATGGGGCGACGACAATCTTAGTGTTGGCGTCATCGCACATCTTCTTTCTCATCTTATTCAGAATGCCTGCACCCTGACCGAGCTGAGGAATCTCGGCAAGGAATGGAACCTGCATGTTGGTCAGGTCGTTCCTTGTCTTGACTCTGGTATCCAGCTGATTGATCATGAAGAAGATACCGAACGGAATACCAGCACCGAGGATAAGAGCTATAAGCATAATCATCTTCTTGTTAGGAGACTGAGGCATGTCTTCTCCGGCAGGCTCCATCACAAGACGTGTATTGCCAACGTTCACGAGACTGGCGATTTCATTTTCCTCTCTCTTCTGAAGGAGATAGATATAAAGTTCTTCCTTGATCTTCTGCTGACGCTCGATGGAGAGCAACTGAAGTTCCTGACCGGAAGTGTTGGAAATCTTGTTCATGATATTGGTCTCCTCTGCAGCGACCTTGTCAGCCTGAAGTTTGAGGGTAGAGATAAGGTTCTCGATAGACCTGTTGATGGCTATCTTCAATGCTGCAATGGAGTTGTTGTAGTCGAGCACGAGCGGGTTTTCGCTGCTGCTTCCTGAAACGAGCCTGTCTCTGCTGAGTACCAACTGGTTATACTCTCCGATCTGTGATTCTACGGTAGAGTTTGTCAATCCGGAGTTTGCAGGAATGAGGGCACCGTCATGTGCCGGATTCTCCAGATATTCCTTTATGAACTTGGCAATGGCAAGCTGGTTGTTCACCTCGAATGACATGCTCTTGTATTCTGTGGATTCACCGAGATAAGCAGCAGACAAAGACTGGATATCAGTGATATTGTGCTCTGCCTTGTAATCCTTGAGGTGCTCCTCGACTCCGCCGAGTTCCTTCTCGATTACCACGAGACGATCATTGATAAAGGCTGTCGTATTGCGTGCCGACCTGTTCTTGTCTTCGACCCACTGCTCGTTATATACGTCAATGAGAGTGCTGAGGATGTTGTCTGCCCTCGAAGGGAAGCGGTCTGTCAATGTCAATACGAGGACCGTGGACTCTTTTCCTGACAGGGAAACCGAAAGAGACTTGTTGTAAGCCTTCGCGAGTTTCTTGGCATTGACCCAACTTATGACAATAGGCTTTTTCCACTGGTCGTAGAGCATGGTAGGCGCGATGACGAGCTTTCCGACAGGGGTATCGAGGGTATCATTGAGACGTCCCTTGATTTTTGCATATTCCATCTCCTCTCCGGCAACGTGCCAGTCCTTGATGACAAAGGCGTCTTCACCTTCCTTCATGATTTCGAAAGAGAATGAAGAGGCATTGTTGTCTCCGGCGCGGACAAGCGCGAGAGGTGAATTTGTGAACAGGTCTCTGGTTCTGAGGAACTGTTTCTCTACATAAGATGTTTCCAGACCGAGTCTCTTTACGACGCTGCACATGAGGTCAGGAGAAGAGAATGCTTCCATCTCGTTATAGACATTGGAACCGCTTGAGCGCATTCTGGAGAGTCCTCCCGTAAATGATGCGAGATCGCGCAATGCAGAACTTTCATTGCTGTCGTCAATGATGACTTTAGCAGTCCTGCTG
>FR890617.1:31229-33452 GCA_000435075.1 Bacteroides sp. CAG:770
AGCAGTCCTGCTGAATGTAGGAGATGTTCTGTAAATATAGAACACTGCGAAGAAGATGCAGATACAGATGGAGAGCACATACCACCATTTGTTGTTCCATATCATTGCCCAGATGTCCGCAAGGTTCAGCGTATCGAGTTCACCCTCGTTCTGAGTATTTCTAAAAGATTGTCTGCTTTCGAGATTGTTATCTGCTGCCATATTCCAATCGTATATTTCGTTTTTTTTGTATAATCAGTTTTTGGAGGATTTGTCCTTGCTCTTCGAGTTAGACACGGCAATCCAGAGGTTTGCGATTGTCACGCCGAATGAACCCATTGACACCCAGAATGATGCAGATTTCAAACTGTTCTGGTTAATGGTTGACTGACCTGCGCGGACCTTGTTAGGCTCGACAATGACAACGTCATTCTGCTGCAGATAGTAAGCCGGTGAGGTGAACAGATCGACGGAACGGATATCCACGATATAGATGTTTCTCTTGCCGTTGAGTTCCCTCACGACAGTAACCCTGTCACGTCTTCCGTAGATGGTAAGGTCTCCTGCGAGACTGAGCGCCTCGAGAAGGGTAATCTTGTCTCCGGTAATAGTGTAGGTGCCAGGATGGGAAACTTCACCCATGACTGAAACCTTGAAGTTCAGGAATTCGACAGACACTACAGGATCCTTCAGGAGATTCCTCGTTGTGAGTTCATCCTTCACCTTGTCGGCAACCTGCCAACGTGTGAGACCTGCAACATTGATCTTTCCTACGATAGGGAAATCAATGTCTCCGTTGTTGTCAACGGAGTATCCGAGAATTCTGTTGTAAGAACCGGATGTGGATGTTTCCGCACCGGCCTGGTAGCTGACATTGGCGAGATTGAACATCGCCGCGAGTTCCGGATTACGGCTTGACACTACAATCGATATCATGTCCTTAGGCTGGACAAGAATACCGATCTCGCTTTTCATAGTCATCGCAGTATCTTTCTGCGCTTCCTGGAGATAGTTGATATTGCGGTATGTTCTTTTTCCGCACGAACCGAGAAGCAGCGCGACTGCTGTCATAATCACTACAGGCAATAGACTGTGTTTCATACAATATAATATATCTAGGTTTAAGATTCTGTCAGCTTATGTGTTACCGTCACACACAACTCTACTCTTTCAAATTGCAAAGTTACAGAAATAATTTGGAAAATTCCGAAAAATGAGCTTGCAGTCCGACAAATTCTGGAATTGAAGTGCTAACTTTGTATAAATTGAATTCAAATGAACCCTACACGCCCTAAAATATATCTCTATACTGACGGTGCTTCCAGCGGAAACCCGGGACCGGGAGGCTACGGCGCTGTCCTGAAATGCGGCGAACACAGGAAGGAACTCAGCGGCGGCTTCATCCGCACAACCAACAACAGGATGGAACTGCTGGCCGTGATTCTCGGACTGGAGGCGGTACGATGGCAAAACGCGGACATCGAAGTCTGGAGCGATTCGTCATACGTCGTCAAAGCCATAAATGAGGGCTGGCTGAGAAACTGGGAGAGAAAGAGATTCGCGAAAGTGAAGAATCCTGACCTCTGGATGAGGTTCCTGGCAGTCTACCGCAGACACCACGTCACCTTCCATTGGCTCAAGGGCCATGCGGGGCACCCGGAAAACGAGAGGTGCGACCAGCTCGCTGTCAATGCCGGTGCAGGCGCCGTAGCGCGTGGCGAACATCTCCCGGAAGACACGGGGTTCGAAGAGAATTCCGTACAGAATCTGCCGGGAATGTGATAATCGGTCCTTTCCGAATACGTCTTCTCCTGTTATCTTAAAATCTGGAGAGAACGTGCAGGACTGTGACACATTCGGTATTCATGGCTTTTATGTAATTGATTCTGTCTTCGTCGATAAGTTGGGCCGGTGCCAGGATGATATAACCTAATTGCTATGCATTTTTCATCTCTTTCCTTAGTCTGGAAACCTCTTCTGCTGAGAGCCCTGTGGCTTGCGTGATAATCTCGCAAGATGCACCGAGTCGTATAAGATTTATCGCGATTTTCGATTGTCCTTCCTTAAGTCCTTCCTCTCGCCCTTCCTCGCGCCCTTCTTCACGCCCGGTCTCACGCGCGTACTCAATCTGATTGAATGTGTCCCGTTCCGTATTCATGGCCTTAATGTAATTGATTCTGTCCTCGTCGTCAAGTTGGGCGAGTTCCGCAACATCAAAGAGCTTCGTGAATATCCTGTCCCTCA
>FR890618.1 GCA_000435075.1 Bacteroides sp. CAG:770
GCTTAGATGTCAACTTTGCATAATGATATGCTTGTCATAATATTCAAGGACATTGTTCATCCGCTTCCAGTAACCCTCCACCGAGAATTCCCATCCTTTCAGGCCGCTGTAATATGTGCCGAGCGAGACGATGTCCGATGTTACCGGCTTGATGTTCTTGGTAATAGGCACCCAAAGGTCTGTAGGAAGGCTGAGGTTGCCCGATGTGAGCTGATGCACGTATTGCGACATCTTGGAATAAGCCGTCTTGACAGCCCAGCCCTTTCCGAATGAGACCTTGACCGCGGCACGTGGTTCCGGACAGAAATATGTACGACCATTGACAAGGAACAGGCTCAGGTGCAGTCCCGGATTGAATGAGAAATGCTCCCCGAAGGTCATGTCGTCTTCAATGTAGGCCGACAGTTCATTGCCATAAAGGTTCGGGCTGGCGTCGTTCACCTTGTCGCTTTTTTCTTCCTTGCCGTCAAGGTTGTTGAGACTGCGCGAGCGTTCCACTTCCGGGCGATAAAGGTGATTCACGAATTCGCCGCCGAATTTTATCAGGTGCGAAGGCGCCGGAACATAATCGAAGTCAATTCTCGCGCCCAGGTCACGGATGCCTGACGTATAGGAATACCTGTACTGCTTGTCATAGTTCTCCGTTTCCGATTTCAGAAGTTCCCTGGTATTGGTGACCATGTTCATCTTATATGTATTCCACGAAACCGAGGTATTTGCAAACAGCTTGCTGCTGAAGACATGGTTCCACCTTACCGATGCCAATGTGTTGCCCCATTTGAGGTTCATTTTCGTATTCTCCTCTTCGTACTTCGTGTATGGCTCATAGTCAGGGCCATAATATCTCGAACTGGATTTGTCGGAATCGGAGTATCTGAAATAATCGCGTCCGGTATAGAATTCCACGAAGATCTTGTCCGAGTCGCTGAAACGATGGGTTACCTTGGCATTGATATCATAAAACGCGTAATTGGCAGGGCTTCCGCAGGCCTTTATCAGTCTGTCGAACAGGAAGGTGTGCATCCCGCGCGCGCTGAAGGACCAGGTGGTGTTTTCGCCGGCTATAGGGCCTTCGAAGTGGAGTTTTTCCGAAAGGAGCCCGGCTGATACCGAGCCGT
>FR890619.1:0-16167 GCA_000435075.1 Bacteroides sp. CAG:770
GTGAATGGGATGTCGGGCGCGAGCCCGACAGGGATGAGCGGAGCGAACCTCCCACGGCTGCACCTCCGCCGGGAGCGATACAGACCATGAAAATGTACGATGTCAAATCTTCAAACAATAAAAAGACATTCCCGTTATCTGCCTGTCTGGACGGTGCTACGCCCTTGATTATAATGCATTGATTTGCAGGCTGTTATAAAAATACGTGTGGATTACTGGCCAAAAATAGCCTGTGAATCCACACGTAAATTAAATGGTATCTGATTATCAATGTGTTACGAGTGCCCATGTGGCGCCGTCCCGCAAGGCGTCAGATGAAAGCACGTCAATACGTAACTCCAGAGACGCTTACGCTGAAAGAGCGACAATCCCTACTCCTGGCTCTGCGGCCTCTTGTCACATCGACGAATCGCTGCCGTGTACTCCAGATTGCTCTTGTCCTGCTGGCTTGTCACCATCAGAATCGGCTTCGAATCATAGTGGAAATGAGGCACATTCTCCATCGTGTTGTAACCGATCTTGTTTATGCTTGCCTCATCAGGAATCGAAACCTCGCCCGACTTGGAAATATAGTCATCGGTATAGACAAAATCCTCATTGATTATGATCAGTTTGCTGTAATCATTGCCGGTGATGTCGGAAATGTCCGCCTTGAAACCTGTAGCTATTACAGTGATATGGATAGAGTCGCCGACCTCGGGATTGTCATCCCAGATAAGACCCCTCTTGGACTTGTCCACCTGGCCGGTATATTCGGCAATCATCTTGCTGATCTCACCGAACTCTGACATCGTAAGACCCTGATCATTCTTGCCGGCAGTGATATTCACCAGAAGATTCTTGGCCGTCTTTAGGTCGAAATCATTCAGCAGGGGAGACTCAAGCGCCTGAGTGACAGCATCCTTGATTCTATTTTTGCCGCTGCCCTGACCACAGCCCATCAATGCCATTCCGCTATTCTTCATCATCGTGATGACATCCTGGAAATCGACATTGATATAACCAGGCTTGGTGATAATTTCAATGATACCCTTCACCGCCGTAGCCACTACCTCATCCGCCTTAGGCCAGGCCTGCTGGAGAAGCATGTTTCCGAAGAACTCATAGAGCTTCTGGTTGTTGATAATCAGCAGACTGTCCACATTGCGCTCAAGCTCATGGATACCGTCACTGGCCTTTGCCAATGCCAGACGGCCCTCCTCCTCGAAAGGAATAGTGACCACTGCCACAGTCAGAATGCCCCTGTCCTTGGCCATCTTGGCAATCACAGGAGATGCACCGGTACCAGTACCGCCGCCGAGACCCGCCGTAATGAAAAGCATCTTGGTCCCGGAATCAAGAACCTTCTCTGCAATGATATCCTGGGACTCTGTCGCTGCCTTCCTGGCCTTGCTTGGGTCAGTACCAGCTCCAAGACCATCACCAATGGCAACCTTAATCGGAACATTGCTCTTTGCAAGTGCTTGAGAATCAGTGTTGCAGACAATGAAATTGCAGCCCTGAATCTTCTGGTTATACATATAAGTGACTGCATTGCAACCGCCACCGCCGACACCGATAACCTTAATCATTGAATTTTCCGGTATCCAATCCGTAGGGAGGACACCACCTATATAGTCCGTCATGCTTCCTGATTGTTTATTTCCTCGTTAATACCCTTGACAACTACCTTGAAACGGTCCCAGAGACTAGGTTTCTTAGGCTTTTCAGGCTTCTCTTCCTTCTTCTTCCCAGGATCCCCGGCCTTTTCTGTATGTCTTACCTGTCCGTCTGAAACAGCGCCAGGAACTTCGCCCGAAACCGAGCCTGAATCCTCACCGGAAACCGCGCCCGAATTTTCACCCGAAACTTCGCCCGATTCCTCACCGGAATTATCTCCGGGAACACCATCATTGACAGGCTCCTCCACATCAGCTGGATCCACCTCCTCAGGTTTTCCTGCAGGGGCACCAGCTGGATGCTCGGCATCCTCGTCATACAGGCAGCAATTGATATTCTCATCCCTGCTCAGGAGCAGAAGGCCGGCGATGGTCGCAGCGTCAGTCTTGAGGATGTCCTCGCATCCTGTGGCCATGAAACCATGCCTAGGATAACCGATACGTACATTGTATCCGGAAAGATCCTTGATATAGTTCGAAATGTTCAGCATTTCTGCACCGCCGCCCGTGATGACAATACCCTTTCTGAGATCCATTGACAAGCCGCTGGTCTGGATTTCATAAAGCATCGCGTCAATGATTTCCTTCATGCGGGTAGTGATGATTTCCGAAAGATATTTCACTAGAATCTGTTTGTACGCGCTCATGTCATTGGTCTCGATCTGGATTGTCTTCTCGCCCAATGTCAGAAGACGGTCAGGCATACATCCGCCGAAAGCCTTCTTGATATTGTCCGCAAGTGACTCGCTGATACCGCATTCCGTGCGGATATCCCCGGTAATCGTATTGCCTCCGAACGGAATTGCAGTATAATCCACGAGCACCTTCTTCTCGAAAATGCTGATGGAAGTGGCGCCGGCGCCAAGGTCAATGAGAGCGACACCGTTGCTGGTCTCCTCCTCAGTAAGGACAGCTTTGGCCGTCGCAAGAGGAGAGAAGTAAGTACGGGCGATAGCAATACCCAAGTCGTTGAAAATCTTGGTCAGATTCACGATAGGAGCCTTCTTTCCGAGGAAAACCTTGAAATGGCCGGAAAGTTCCTCACCTGTCATGCCGACAATGTCATTCTCTATAAGCTGGATGTAGTCCTCGGTAGAGAAAGACTGGGCAATCACGCTGTACATCTTCTCCTTGCTTGGATTCACGCTCTCCGAAATCTGGGACTGGGCCATCGACTTGATGGCATCCACCTCATCGGTAGTGATGCAGTCATCCGGCATCTCTCTTTTCAAAGTTCCTGTAGCATCGACCTGATGCACGTCGCAACGCGGCAGACCAACGACAGCCCTGGTAATCTTCAGGTTGAGCTCCTCCTCAGCAGACATGATCAGATCCCCGAGAATCTTCTTCGCCTGACGCGGATTCACCACGGCACTGTTTATGATGCCGCTGGACGGAACCGCCTTATAATAGATAATCTGAGTGTTGTTACCCTCGACACGGGCCACGGCGAGGGCTATTTTACTGGACCCCAGGTCAACAGCCGCGATCATTTTTTCGCCTAAACTATTATCTGTAGCCATTTTATCTTATAATTTTTCAATGTTTCTTATCTGCAATATATCTGTCCGTCGATGGAGACATTGACATATGAATATGCTTTTCCTTCCTTTGCCGGAGCGATAAATCTATAGTATTTCTCGATTCTTGCGAACTTTTTCTCGAAATTCTCGGGACGCCCTAGATCGAATCTCTCAATTCCTTTGCGCGGAACCAGAGTAAGCCTCCCTTTATCCTGAACATGAATCTGGGCTATCGAATCATCCCATTTCCTGTTTTTTCCGAGAAACTCCACAAGCCCCAGAATCCCGTCCAGCCACTGTCTCTCCCCAACCGTGGAAGGAATTCCCATGAAATCGGCCTTTATCCTGAGCGGAATTTCCCCGTCCACTATCGGAACTCTGGACGTATAGTTCTTCTGGAGAGGGAAGATATATCCGGTATCGTCGGCGTACCATCCGTTGCTTCCGCATACCAGCCTCACAACCGGCTCCCTCTGGGAAATCATAATGTGGAGCACACCGTCCTTGGTCGTGTAAGCCTCGCTTTTCAGAATTGCGCTTTTCTTGTCCAGAACATTTTCGATTTCCTTCAGATCAATCTCCTCAATGCGCATCCCCGAGACGTTCTTGTAACCCTTCAGAATGTAGGATTTTACGTCTTTTTCGGTAATGAAATGCGCACCGTCATTGCCGAAAAACTCCACCTCGACTCCGGAGCAGGTGCGCTCTTTTGCCGTAGCGGAAGCCTTCTGACCGCAAAGGAAAAGCACGGCCAGGATACCGGCCGTTATCAGTCCCGCGACAGCGTATTTCAATGTCTTTCCGAGGTTCATACGTTCAATGTCAATTTACGAATTCGAAATTCCGGCTCTTTCCCGGAGCATCTCCGTGATAGGCTCAATGAATCTGTCAATGTTGCCCGCACCGAAAGTGATGAGCACGTCAAGCGGCTCATTCTGAAGGTAATCCATAAGTTCCTCCTTCTTCAGTAGCACCTTCTCCGGAGCAGTGACCTTGTCAAAGATGATCTCAGAAGTCACACCCGGGATAGGCTCCTCACGTGCAGGATAGATGTCCAGAAGAATCAGCTTGTCCACCTTGCTCAGCGAAGCGGCGAAATCAGCCGCGAAATCCCTGGTCCTGGTATAAAGGTGCGGCTGGAAAACCGCGGTCAGCTTCCTGCCCGGGAAAATATCCCTCATCGAACTGATTGCTGTCGCAAGCTCCTTCGGATGATGTGCATAATCGTCAATGTAAGACAGCTTCTCAGTATTCAGATGAATGTCAAGTCTTCTCTTGACGCCCTGGAATGTCCCTATTGCGTGGCGGATAGCATCAGGCTCGAGGCCATAGGTCAGACAGATGGCACCGGCAGCGACACTATTCTCGACATTGACCCAGCCCGGTGTGCCGCATTTTACATTCTCGATCACTCCGCCCGGATAGACGAGGTCAAAAGAGAAATATCCGAGCTTGTCCGGCTGTGGATTTCTCGCATAGAAATCCGCCCGGCTGTCATTGAAATGATACCTCAGGATTTTGGCCTTGGTATCGGCCTCCGTGATGTCCAGTCCGAGTTTTGCGATGACTGTTCCCGAAACCTGTGACGCGAACTCCTTGAACGCCTCATGGACATGCTCCAGATCACCGTAAATGTCCAGATGGTCTGCATCCATGGCTGTAATCACAGCAATCTCAGGATGAAGCTGGAGGAATGACCTGTCGAATTCATCCGCTTCGGCAACAACTACAGGTGTGTGGCTGGTGAGCAGGTTGGTATCGTAATTCTTCGAGATGCCTCCGAGAAATGCCGAGCAGCCGACACCGCTTTCAGTGAAGATATGCGCTGTCAATGTACTTGTGCTGGTCTTTCCGTGTGTTCCTGAAACGGCCATACAATGCTGCCCATCGGTGATTTCACCCAAGACCCTGGATCTTTTCAATACCTTGTATCCGTGCTCCTGCACATACACGAGCTCTCCCATGTCATGAGGAATTGCCGGCGTATAGATGACCAGAGTATTTTCAATGTCAGTCGGGATGAAGGAGATATCATCCGTATAATGTATCTTGATACCTTCCTCTTCCAGTTTATGTGTAAGCTCTGAAGGAGTCTTGTCGTAGCCTGATACTGACAAACCTTTGAAATTGTAGTATCTTGCGATGGCACTCATGCCGATTCCGCCGATACCTATGAAATATATGTTTTTATAATTTGCCATGACATTATTTGTTTTCAACTAGTTCGTATGCTTCTTTTGCTATCACATCTGCAGCGTCTGTCCTTGCCAGTCTGGCGATGTTCAGCTGCATTGACTTAAGCTTGCTTTCATCAGCTGCAAGCGCAACGGCTTCAGCCATAAGCTTTTCCGGCGCGTCTGCATCCTTTACCAGCACTGCGGCTTCTTTGCGCACGAGAGCCATCGCGTTGTGGGTCTGGTGGTCTTCGGCGACATTCGGCGACGGAACGAAGATTGCCGCCTTGTGTGCTGCGCACAATTCTGATACCGTGCTGGCGCCGGACCTGCCAATGACAATGTCTGCCACCGCGTAGGCCAGATCCATGCGGCCGATGAAGTCGCTGTGATGGATGAATTTCAATGTTTCTCCGCCTTTGCCGAGTGCCTTGGCGTTCTTCATGAACTCATCCACGCCTGCCTTGTAATATTTTCCGCACTGCCAGAGAATCTCGATGTCGTTTCCGCCCGGGCAGCCGTCTTCAATCCATTTCTTTACGGCTTTGTTCAGGGTGCCGCTTCCGAGACTTCCTCCTGTTATGAGAATGTGACGCTTTCCGGCATTGAGCCCATAATATTTCAGTCCTTCTTCCTTCATTTCGGCTGTGGCAGGGACGATTTCCTTGCGTATCGGGTTGCCGGTCAGGACAATCTTGTCGGCAGGGAAGAATTTGTCCATCCCTTCGTAGGCGACACAGATGCGTCCGGCCTTCTTGCCGAGAATCTTGTTAGTCAATCCCGCAAATCCGTTCTGCTCCTGGATCAATGTCGGGATGCCCTGTCTCTCAGCGGCCCAGAGGAGGGGAGCGCTTGCATATCCTCCTACGCCGATTGCGATGTCGGGCTTGAATTCGCGTATGATTTTTCCGGCTTTTCTGATGCTGTAGAGCACCTTGAAAGGAGCCTTCAAGTCATTGATGATATTGTGCAGATTAAGCTGCCTCTGGAGACCGACTATCGGCAGGCCGATGATTTTGAATCCTGCTGCCGGAACCTTCTCCATTTCCATTTTGCCTTCAGCTCCCACGAACAGTATCTCGCTGTCCGGATTGAGCTCTTTCATTTTCTTGGCGATGGATATGGCCGGGAAGATATGCCCTCCTGTGCCTCCGCCGCTGATGATTATTCTCAATGCCTTATTGCTCATCATTTTCTTGTTTTTCAGAGTTGTTTGTTTCCGTCTCTTTTCCTGATACGAATATCGGTTCTGCCGCTGCCGCCTGTCGGTCCATCTTCTTCTTGGCCACCTTGCTGATGGACAGGATGACGCCGAAAGCCAGGCAGAAAGCGATGAAAGAACTTTTGCCGTGGCTTATCATCGGCAGGGTCTGTCCCGTCAGAGGCCCGATATCGACATTGACACAAATATGCAGCATTGCCTGCAGTGAGATCAATATCACGAGGCCGGCTATCATCGTGCGGGCGTAGCGGTTGTCGCAGTTCCGGACTATTGTGGAGCCTCTCGAAAGAAGGCTGCCGTATATCAGGAGGATCACGATGGCTCCCGCGATTCCGTATTCTTCTACAATGAAGCTGAACATGTAGTCCTCGTACATGACCGCCGTGACATATCGCTGGGTGCTCTGTCCGGGGCCCTTTCCGAGCCATCCGCCTTCACTTACCGCGATTTTGGCGCTGATGGGCTGCTTGCTCTCGTCCAGGATCTTCTGGAACTCCAGTGTTCCTGGCTTTAGTTGTCCAAGCTGTTCCAGCCAGTTCTTGTCTTGCAGACGGCTCTCGAATGTGCTCATACGCTCCGGCCAGCCTGTTGCCTTGTATAATCCGAATATGGCGGCGAATCCTATGATGCAGGCGGTTCCGAGTGCCAGGACATGCTTCATCGGAAGACCTCCGATGAGGGCGGTGATGAACAGGATGCCTCCGGTGAAAATCGCGCTGGTGTTACTGCCGGGAAGGATCAATGCCGATATTATAATGATCGGGAGGATTACGTAGAACAGATATTTTCCGTTCTTTGTCTTCAGGTATTCCAGATGCTTAAGTTTGCCAAGTTCGTCCGCCATGGTCGTCTGACCGGTCCGGATGGCTTCCATGGCCCAGGAAATATACATGACCATGAATATCTTGGCGAACTCGAAGACATGCAGCTGAAGTCCGAATACACTTATGCACCTCCAGGTGTGGTTTATCGTACTTGCCTTTATGCCTGGGATGAAAGTTATGTGGCAGGCCACGAAAGCCGTCATGAGGAATGACAACAGGAATCCGTACCGGGAGAATATCCAGAATATGCCGATCTTGCCTATATAATAGCATCCTATGATGACTCCCATTCCTATGATGCACAGTCCTACCTGCCCGCTTATGTAAGTGAGCCTGGATGTACCTTTGGCGATTGCCATCAATGATGTGGATGACGATATCGCCAGGATGGATATCATCATCAGGAGAAAGACGATGGTCCAGATGACCTTGTCTCCCTCCAGGTTGTCCAGCATGTTCCAGAATCCTGTCCTGTTGTTTTTCTGACTCATTCCGTTTGTCTTTTATCGTTGTCCCGTTGTCCTGAAGTTACGGATATCTTACTATAGGTGTCTTACGGCATCCTTGAATTTTTCGCCTCTGTCCTCGTAGCACGTGAACAGGTCGAAGCTTGCGCAGCAAGGGCTGAGAAGTACTACATCTCCGTCTTCTGCAAATCCTGCGGCCGCCTTTACAGCTTCTTCTGCCGAGCGGGTGTCCGTTATCTTGTCTTTGCCGACGATTTCCTCGAAAGCCTCATGGAATTTGTGGTTGTCCACACCCATGCAGACGATGGCCTTTACCTTGTCCTTTACAAGCTGTTTGAGGACATCATAGTCGTTGCCTTTGTCAGTTCCTCCGACTATCCATACGACCGGCCTTGTCTGACATTCAAGCGCGTACCATGCCGCATCGACGTTGGTCGCCTTGGAGTCATTGATGTAAAGCACTCCCTTCACGCTCAGCACCGGTTCGAGCCTGTGCTCGATAGGGGCGAACGACTGCAGGGACTCGCGGATTACTTTATTGTCAATGCCGCTGGCCTTGGCTGCGAGGGCTGCCGCCATCGAGTTATAGATGTTGTGCTTTCCGCCGAGTGAGAGGTCTTTCAGAAAGATGTCGCATTCGTCGTTGTCGTATTTGACTACGATTTTGTCGTTGTCCAGCCATGCGCCTTCTTCCACTTTTTCTTTCTGTGTGAAAGGCAGCTTCTTGGCTTTGATGACTATCTTGTCGAGATGGTTTATGGTTATCTCGTCGTCTGAGTCGAAGATGAAGCAGTCTTCAGGTCTGAGGTCGCGTGTGATGCGGAACTTTGCCTTCACGTAGTTTTCCATGTCATAGCCGTATCTGTCCAGATGGTCAGGGGTTATGTTGGTGATGATGGCAATGTCCGGTCTGAAATCGTAGCAGTTGTCGAGCTGGAAGCTGCTGATTTCCAGGACGTAGTAGTCGAAGTGTTCGGTTGCGACCTGATATGCGTAACTTTTTCCGATGTTGCCGCCGAGCCCGACATTGAGACCTGCCTCCTGCATCAGGTGGTAGATCAATGATGTTGTGGTGGTCTTGCCGTTGCTTCCTGTTATGCAGATTTTCTTCGCGGTGTCATATCGTCCTGCGAATTCGATCTCGGAAATGATGTGTATGCCTTTTTCTATGATTTTCCGGATCATCGGGGCTGTGTCTGGAATGCCGGGACTCTTTATGATTTCGTCGGCATTCAATATCAATTCTTCTGTGTGATGGCCTTCCTCGAAGGGAATGTCCCATTTCTTCAGAAGTTCTGCGTGTTCGGCGGCTATCTTTCCTCTGTCTGAAAGGAATACGTCGAATCCTTTAACTTTGGCGAGGACTGCGGCACCTGCACCGCTTTCGCCTCCGCCTAAAACCACGATTCGCTTATTGTTTTCCATCTTCGTATATAATTAGTATATTCTCAAATTCTTTCACCTGCTTCGGGAGTGTTTGCCCTATCTGACCTTGAGGAGTGCCAGGGTGGCGACTGCGAGGATGATTCCTATGAGCCAGAACCTGGTGACGATCTTCGCCTCCGGGATAGGATGCGACGGCCACTGGATCTTGGCCGGAATGTCTATCTTCTGATAGTGGTGGTGAAGCGGAGCCATCCTGAAAATCCTCTGCCCCGTTCCGTAGCGCTTCCTTGTATATTTGAAATAGAACCTCTGGATGAGCACTGACAGACTTTCCACAAAGAAAATTCCGCAGAGCATCGGCAGAAGAAGCTCCTTTCTGATAAGAATGGCACTCACTCCGATGATGCCGCCGATGGCAAGGCTGCCTGTGTCACCCATGAAAACCTGAGCCGGATAGGAATTGTACCACAGGAAACCGAACAGCGCTCCCACGAATATGGACATGAATACCGTCACTTCTCCGGACCCCGGTATATACATGATATTCAGGTAATTCGAATTGATGAGGTTGCCGCTCAGCCATGCGATGATACCGATTACGATTCCGACTATGGCAGAGCTTCCCGCAGCCAGGCCGTCCATTCCGTCAGTGAGATTGGTGCCGTTCGAACAAGCCGTGATTACGATAATAATCATCAGAACGTAGATGGCCCACTTGCAGTACCATCCCCAGGCTCCCTGGAAAGGCGAAAGCCATTTGTAGTCGAACTCATGGTTCTTTACGAACGGGATAGTGGTCTTGGTGCTCTTGACGATATTCTCCATCTTCCATCCGCTGGAGCTTACGATGGTTTCGCTGTCCACATCCAGATCTGAACTGCCCTGCGGCAGATAAGTCGTTCCGTTGGACGCCTCGGCAACATTGACCTTCTCCCTTACGACGATGTCGTTGTTGAAGCAGACCGTCAGGCCGACTATGAAGCCGAGAAGAATCTGGAGTATCAGCTTGCCCCTTTCGCTCATGCCCTCCTTGTTGTGCTTGAAGACCTTGATGTAGTCGTCTGCGAAGCCGATTCCTCCGCACCAGAGAGTTGTGAACAGCAGAAGCTGGGTATAGATGTTGGTGAGGTCACAGAAAAGCAAGACCGGCACTGTTATCGCCAGAATGATGATGACACCGCCCATTGTCGGGGTGCCCTTCTTCTGCATCTGTCCCTCCAGTCCGAGGTCCCTGATGGTCTCGCCGATCTGTTTCTTCTGCAGCCATCTTATGATTCTGCGTCCTGCGAAGAATGATATGAGCATGGCAGTGACACTGGCCAGCATCGCCCTGAACGACAGGTAACTCATGAGTCCCTGTCCGGGAATGTCATAATCTTTCAGCAGTTGGAACAAATGATATATCATTTCGCGTCCTCCATTGATTTGAACACTTCATTGACGATTTCCCTTTCGTCGAAATGTCTGTGTTCCGTACCTATAATCTGATATGTTTCGTGTCCTTTTCCTGCCAGCAGGATGACTGAGCCTTCAGGTGCCAGAGTAATGGCTGTCCTTATGGCCTCCTTTCTGTCGGAAATGAATAATGCTTTTGCCAATCCCTTGTTGCTGAATCCTTTGCGGATATCTTCGAGGATGTCCTCGGTCTTTTCTGTACGGCTGTTGTCCGATGTTACGAAAATCCTGTCGGCATATTTCTCGGAAACCGCTGCCATCTCAGGCCTCTTGGTCTTGTCCCTGTCGCCTCCGCAGCCGAACAGACAGATGATGTGCTGTTTCGGGCCGATGTCGCGCAAAGTCTTGAGCACATTCTCCAGAGCATCTGGCGTATGGGCATAGTCAATGATAACCGACAGTTTCCTCGGGCCGCGCATGGTCTCGAGCCTGCCTTTCGCGGACTCCAGTCTGCTGAGCTGGATCAATGCCTCTTCAGGATCTGCGCCCACGATCACGGCAGTGGTGTATATCGCCAGAAGATTGTATGCATTGTGCTGACCGATGAGCCTGGTCCAGATTTCTTTCCCGTCGATGCGGAGCTGCATTCCGTCGAAACTTTCTTCGATGATTCTGCATGTGTGGTCTGCAAGGCTTCTGCATGAATAAGTGACGACCTTCGCCTTGGTGTTCTGCACCATGACCATGCCGTTCTTGTCATCAATGTTGGTGATGGCGAATGCGTCTGACGGAAGTGTGTCGAAGAACAGTTTCTTGCATCTCAGATATTCCGCAAATGTCTTGTGGTAGTCCAGATGGTCGTGAGTGAGGTTGGAGAAGATGCCGGCCTTGAACTTCAGTCCCGCTACTCTTTCCTGTTCCATTCCGATGGAACTGACTTCCATGAAACAGAACTTGCAGCCTTCGTCTACCATCTGTCTCATCAGTTCATTGATAGTGAGCGGATCGGCAGTAGTGTTGGCCGTCTCCAGACATTTGTCGCCGACATAATTTGCTATGGTAGAAAGGAGGCCGCACTTGTAACCGAGGCCTCTGAAGAGGTTGTAGAGCAGGGTTACTGTAGTCGTCTTTCCGTTTGTTCCTGTTATGCCGACCAATGTCAGTTCTCGTGAAGGGTTTCCGTAGAAATCGGCAGCCGCCAATGCTGAAGCGTGTCGGGAATTCTTGACTTCCACGAACGTAACATCCGTATTGGCATTGACATTGACCTGACTCTCAAGTGCTTGCCTGTCTTCGAACATTATTGCTACGGCTCCGGCCTTTATCGCGGATGCGATGAATTGGTGCCCGTCCGTGCCGTGTCCTTTGACGGCAATGAACATTGACCCCGGAGTTGCTTTCCTTGAGTCAATGCAGATTGAACTTATTTCACGTCTGCTGTCGCCGGCAATTCCGGTGACGCCGCAATTCTTTATAATATTTTCGAGTATCATACTATTCCAGTCTTATCGTTACTTTCCCGCCTTCGGCAAGCTTGCTTCCTGCTGCCGGGCTCTGGCTGACGACATGTCCCACGCCTGAGTAGCTGCACCTGTATCCGTCGTTCTCTATCGCGTAGATTGCGTCCATCAGTCCTAATCCCTTGACATTTGGTACTTTGCCGTTTTTGGCTGTCAGCGGTGCTTCCGGCGACATGTCGGGCATCTTGCCGCTGCTTTTCAGGAGTTGTCCGTAACTTTCATCCATCGCGTAGATGTTGTCGACAACTTCTCTGACTACCATGGCCGGGGTTGTTCCTCCGTAGAAGGTCTCGTTGCCCGGATAGGAGTCTATCAGACAGATGATGCTGTATTTAGGCTGCTCTGCAGGGAAGAATCCCACAAATGTACCTCGGTATTTCCTGCGTCCTTTCCTGTCCTGGTAAGGGTCCCTCGGGTTCGGTTTTTCGTCTTTTTCGAAGGCGATCTTGGAGGTTCCGGTCTTTCCGGCCACCTTGAGTTTCGCCCCGCCGAGTCGCCTTGCCGCAGTACCTTCTTCTGTAATCTTCATGAGGCCCTTGGTGAGGCTGTCCGCCGTTGCCCTCGAACATATCGAACCGTTCAGGATCGACGGACCTCTCTTTTCCTTGATTATGCCGTTTTCCTCGAAGTCTTCCACAAGATAAGGCTTCATCATCTTTCCTTTGTTTGCAATCGCGTTGTAGAAGGTCAGGATGTGGAGAGGCGTTTCCTCTACGTTGTATCCGATGGCTATGGAACCTAGAGTCGTACCGCTCCATCCTGCTGTCTTCGGTTTCGGAAGATATGGCTCACGGAATCCTTCCAGGTCGAAGTCGTATGCCTCACCCAATTTGTACAGGTAGAGGTTGTCGAGCAGTTTCTGCGGGTTGTTGCCGTAGTGGTCTATGGCAAGTTTCCTGAAGACATAGTTGGAGGAAATCTCGAAGCCGTGCAGTACGGATATTTCGGAGATGCCTTTCATGTGGCTGTCCTGTCCGAATCCCGGAATTATTCCGTTGTTGCCCGGAATCTTATCAGAGAGTTTTACCTTGTTGTCCTCCAAAAGGCTCATCAGGATTGCCGTCTTGAAAACTGAACCGGGCTCTCTGGTCATACTGATGGCGACGTTGTAAGTCTCGTCCAGTCTGCCGGAAAGCGAGTCCCTCATGAGGTTGACCATTGTCCTTATGGCTCCTGTCTTTACATCCATCACGATTACGCAGCCGTCTGCGATGCCGGGCTGTTCGCTCAATTGTCTTCTGAGCGCCCTGTCCGCAATGTCCTGCATGTCAATGTCAAGAGTCGTCCTGATGTCGGAGCCGTCCTTTGCCGGGGCCCATGTGCTGTCCTTGTTCATGATGCGTCTGGCATCGGTCTTCCTTTTCCAGCGGTAGCCCTCCTTCCCGTGTAGCTTGTAGTCGAACTTGCCCTCCAGACCGATGGCGTTGCGTCCGCCTTCGGCGCGGCTGTTGTCCTTGACATATCCGATGACTCTTCTTGCAAGTTTTCCGTACGGATATTGTCTCGTGTCCATACGCTCGATTATGAGACCGCCTGTGTTGGCGCCTTCCCTGAAAAGAGGCAGCTCCTTTACTTTCTGTATGGTTTCATGGTCGATGCCGCCTCCGATTTTCATATATCGCTTGCCTTCATTTCGTCCGTTGATGATGGTCCTGTACCAGTAGTCGGCATTCATTCCATAGATGCTGGCGAGCCCTGCCGAGAGTTCCCGTGCACGTTCCCTCCATCTTCTCTCCATCTCATCTCCGGGAACTTTGATTCTTTTCTTTGGATTTTTCGGATCTCTTATGGCGAATTTCAAGGGTTTGCCGTCCTTGTCTCTGGCCGCATATTCCGCTTTCTGGACTGCGCAGTCAATTCCCACCTGATACATTGGCGTGGAAATGGCAAGAAGTCTTCCGTCGTATGCCAGAATTGCTCCTCTTGTAGGAGTCAGTTTCTCCTTGCTGCTTTTGGCACGATAGTATTTCAGGTTAGGGTCGCTATCCCTCCAGCAGTACTGGATATACATGATCCTTCCTATCATGATGAAGGCCATGACAGTAAAGAGCGCATATACTATTCGGAGGAGTAAACTCTCCTGTTCCTTGTCATTATCGTTGGTTCTGCTCATGTCTGCTTATTCGTCTGAGTCAATTCTGAATGCCGGTTTCTTCGGGAGGCACACTTTCGAACCCTTGTTGTCCAGCAGTTCTTCCGTTTTCGTGATTCTGCCCATGGATGCCAGCTGCACCATCTTTTCGGTATGATAAATCTGCAGTTCCGTCAGAATGTCATTGTTCCTCTCGACTTTGCTCAATGTGTTTTCTACTAGGATGTTAAGCATAATCATTACCCAGAACAGCATGAACGTATAGACGATTTGCAGGAACACCTTGTCGCATCCCAGTCTCATGAGCAGTTCGCCCCTGAAAGATGCGATGACAAGATTCTTTATGGATGTGCCGATGGCTTTTATATTCATGTCAGTCTTTATTTGGAGTTGTCTTTTCCGCGATTCTCAGTTTCGCGCTTCTTGCCCTTGTGTTGGATGCTATTTCACTTTCCTGCGGCAGAATCGGTTTCCTGTTCACTGCTTTCAGCGGTGTGAGGGCGTTTCCGTAGAAATCCTTTTCCATTTCTCCGTCTGTCCTGCCGGACTTGATGAAGTTCTTTACCATCCTGTCCTCGAGGGAGTGATATGTGATGACTACCAGCCTTCCGCCTTCTTTCAATGATTCTGAGGCACCTGAAAGCATCTTTTCCAGTGAACGCATTTCATGATTGACCTCGATTCTGAGAGCTTGGTAGATTTTTGCGAGGATTTTGTGGCTCGCAAAATCCGGAAGTGCCGGCTTGATGGCGGTGTCCAGTTCTCCTGTCGTCCTGATTTCGCCCTTTTCTCTTCCCGCGACGATAAGCTGAGCGATTCTTCTGGCATTATCGACCTCTCCGTAGATTTTCAGAATCCTTTCCAGGTCCTTCTGCCCGTAGCTGTTGATGATGTCTGCCGCTGTTGTTTCGGCTTCTGTGTTCATTCTCATGTCCAGCGGGGCGTCGAAACGGAATGAAAAGCCTCTGTCTGCGGTATCGAACTGGTGAGATGAAACTCCGAGGTCCGCCAGGACTCCATCTACCTTCGCGTCTTCGGCAAGCGTGTTTATCTGCTGCCCTGTAGCGCCTTCATGAGCCGCATACATTACGAAGTTGTGGATGTATCTGAAATCCGCTCGGATGAGAATGAGGCGGGAATCGTCTATCCTGTTCCGTATGGCGTCGCTGTCCCTGTCGAAGGCAATGACTCTTCCGGCCGGAGATAAGCGTGAAAGAATCTCGGCTGTGTGTCCACCGCCCCCGAAGGTGACATCGACATATATTCCTGACGGATTGGTAATCAGAGCGCTTACGCTCTCATCCAGAAGTACTGGCGTATGGTATTCTGACATTTCAAACTCCTTTGGGTCAAGTAAATGTGGAGTCTAACGGGAGAGTTTCCCAGCCAGCGCTATGTAGTCGTTTTCTGAAAGTCTGGAAGCCTCGAATTTCTCCTTGGCCCAGATTTCGATTTTGTAGTCGTTGCCAGCGAAAACCACTTCTTTTTGGACTCCTATCGCTTCCAGAAGTTTTCTGGGGATCGAGATGCGTCCGAGTTTACCGTCCGGTTCGACTATGGCGCGGTCTCTCATGTATTCTCTCCAGAATGCCGCGTGATCTCTGATGAGGAAATTCAGATGAGATCTGACTTCAGCGCTCTGCTTCTCCCATTCTTCGTAGGTATACATCTCGAGGCAGTCCTCGAAGATATCCTTTTTCAGCACGAAGCGCATGTCTCCATCGGCAGGCATGACAGCCTTGAACGCCGAAGGAAAGACGAGTCTTCCTTTGTCGTCAGCTTTAGCTGTATATTCTCCGATGAAATTCACCATCTCTTTAATTATCAATAGTTTCACGCTTGTCGGAAGGTGCTGGAATCACCTCCCTGGAATGACCTGAAATTTTCGGGTACACTCTTTCCGCAA
>FR890619.1:16200-19007 GCA_000435075.1 Bacteroides sp. CAG:770
TCTTTCCGCAAATATAGTGAATCTTTTACAAATTTTACCACTTTCTTCCATTTATTTCCACCATGAAAGTCAAGGCCGCTGAAAATAAATAATTCCGAATATGGATAAATGTGTTACTTTTGTACCTGAGACGCGGAAAAATCACTTTCCGCACCAGAGAGACAAGATTGCATTTTATTCGAAAATCATTATAAATTATCTAGTTATGGCGATAAGAATCAGATTGGAAAAGACTGCTAAACCTTTGTTCTGCGAAAGCAAATGGTGGGGAGATCCGGATTTGCCGGCTGATGCCGAATATCCGATGATGACCGTGTGCGAGAACCCTGACGGAAGCACGAGAATTGTCCGGGCCAATGATAATGTGTCCGGCTGCGAGACGTATGAATATCCTCTCACTTTCATTTGTCAGGTAAGATGTGAAGATATCGCGGAACTTGATACCGGAAATCTTCTGCCTCATGAAGGAATGCTGTATTTCTTCGCTGCGATGGACGAGTTTACCGGCTATGATTCTCCGGTCCATCTCCAGGCGGGGGAGTGGCCTAAGGGCTCAGTGGTGGTGAAGTACTCCAAAACCATAAATATGGAGACCTTCCAGGCTTGCATCATGGTAGATGAAGACGACCAGCCTCTGACTGACCCTGTACTCGAAATGTCTTTCGAGGCATGTGAGGACAATGCCGGAGGTCTGAAACTTCTCGGAAATTCCGCTTCAGATACTGTCAATGCTGATTTTGCCGGTTACAAGAACCTGCTTCAAATAGGGGATGACGAGGTCGCCGATATTCATTTCCCTGAAGCAGGAATTCTGAATTTCCTCGTTTCTGAAGCCGATTTCGCCAAGGGATTGTTGAAACGTCCGGTTGCAGTCCTGACCGCGGAGCAGTAATCTTTTCGCCACTAGTGTTTGTGTCTATGTTGCGTGAAATGAAAGTATTTGTTTCATTTCGTTTTATTTTGCGCTAAATTGCTTTAAAAACATTGTTATCTACGAAAATAGAGTTAAATTTGCGCAACCATTTGCATATAAAACTAACAACAATGGATAAACAGATTATCAAGAAGTACAATTACTGGCAGTGGCGCACGCTGATCATTCTCATGATAGGTTACGCGCTGTTCTATTTTGTCAGAAAGAATTTCAGTATCACAATGCCTGCCCTTGAGTCGGAACTCGGAATCAGCAAGGCGAAACTCGGACTGTTCCTTACACTCAACGGAGTTATCTACGGATTGTCGAGATTTGTCAACGGATTCCTTGCAGACCGCGTCAGCCGCAAGAAAATGATGGCTGCCGGACTTCTGCTCTCGGCAGTTGTCAATATCCTCATCGGTCTCAGCCCTGAGATGAACGGAATCTTCAATTTCCTCGATGCGGAGGGAAAAGCTACTGCAGGTCTTGTGGTCTTCATCGGAAGTCTCTGGCTTATAAACGGGTACACGCAGGGAATGGGTTATCCGCCATGCGGAAGCCTTATGGCGCATTGGATTAAACCTTCTGAACTTGCTACCAAGCAGTCTATCTGGAACAGTTCCCACTCTATCGGAGCTGGACTTGTAGCTTTGCTTTGCGGTACTCTGATTCTCCAGTATTATTCTTTCGCTGCATGGCAGTGGTGTTTCTTCATTCCTGCAGGTCTGGCAATCGTAGGAGCGGCATTGCTCTTCTTCGGGCTGAAGGATACACCCGCATCTGTAGGTCTTCCTGATCCGGAGTCGATGGATGAGAATGCTCCTGTAAAGGAAGTTGTCCAGGAGGATGAGGGCTTCACCAAGCTTGCTTATCAGAAACTTGTGAAGAAGATGGTGTTCAGGAATCCTGTCATCTGGATTCTCGCTGTGGCCAACTTCTGTGTATATGTCATCAGATTCACCATTCTCGACTGGGGCGCAACGTTCCTGACACAGGATAGGGGACTCAGCATCCAGGTAGCTTCCACAGTGGTGGCTTCATCTGAAATCGTGGGAGGTATCATCGGAACCCTTCTTGCGGGATGGGCGACTGACAAGTTCTTCAAGAGCCGTGCTCAGCGCACCTGTCTCCTCGGCCTGATAGGCGCTACAATCTGCTTCCTGATCTTCTGGCTTCTTCCTAAGGGAATGAATGTCCTCGCCATCGCATCGATTATCATGGCCAGCTTCTTTGTCTATATGCCGCAGGCGCTCATCGGAATCGCATGTTCAAATCATGCCACCAAGCGGGCAGCCGCTTCTGCCAATGGTGTTGCAGGTATCTTCGGCTATGCCAGCACGACAGTTTCAGGTCTGCTTTTCGGAGCCCTTGCTGACGCATACGGATGGAACTCCGTGTTCGAAGTGTCTATCATTTTCGGTGTAGTGGGTATCGTCCTCCTTGCCCTTCTCTGGAAGGCTCCTGCCGACGGATATGAAAAGGCAGACAAGATTCTCGAAGAAGTTCGCAGAGAATACGGAAACGCATAGCATATTTCCAAAATATAGTACCGGTCAATGGCTATCCCATTGACCAAAACAAAATCAGCCATCCCCAATGAAGAGATGGCTGATTTCGTATATGTAAGGAATTTAATCGGCAATGATGATTTGGACACCTGCGTCCTCGATTTTCTCGCGCAGAGTGTCCGGAATACCTGAATCGGTAATGATGATGTCGATGTCTTCCAGGGAGAAGTCCCGAGGCCGATCATTTTAGGATATTCTTTTCCTCCTGCTCTTCGAACTCTTCGATCCAAGACTTCAACTTGTCCTGCAACTCTTTCTTGTCGGGCAGATAGAGCTCGTACTGGGCCGCATAGACGTTGGAATCCTTCGGAAGAGTCAGTTCA
>FR890620.1 GCA_000435075.1 Bacteroides sp. CAG:770
ATGTCAAGAGGGTCGAAAACAAAGTACCGAAAGACAGCATGGACAGCGGTCTGGGCACGCCACTGAAGTACTCGAAACAGATTCCGGAAAACACGTGGTTTGAAGAAAACTACGCACAGAATATGTCGGGATGAAATAATCAGACCTTTACGAATACATCTGTCCTGCTATCTGAAACTGCGAAATAAGATTGCGGAGAGAACATGCCGGACGGCGCCACATTATTACTCGTTAATTAGTTGATATTTAGCAAGATATGTATTTTAGTGTGGATGATCAGCAAAAAAATAGGCGATAATCCACACTGAGAATCAAATAGCATTGGTGATCAATGCGTTACAAAATTGACGGTGGCATCGTCCCGCCCAACGTCCGACCAGAACTCGTCAACACGAGAAATAAACACCACCACACCTCCTTGAGGCATATATACAGAAAAAGGTCCAGTGCTTTTCCCAAAGGACTGGACCCCTATATAAAACGAACTTAACAAATAGACATAAAAACCTTTTATTGTCTGATGCAAAGGTAGTAATATAAAACGTTATTACAAATTTTTTCGTTAAAATTTTCAATATTTTTTACGAGAATCTAATAAATCAATGTTGCAAAACGTTTTATTTCTTACGATTTCATTGTCAAGCTCCACCTAAAGCTCCACCTAAAGCTCCAACAAACGGCCATCCTACTCGACCACGTTTCCGGAATAGGAAGTCGGGAACTCTCCGAAATTCAGCGAAATAGAAAGAGCCTTGTCTGACATCTTTCCGCTCAGACCGGTAACAGTATATTTCGGATAAGGCTGCATCATAGTAATTGGCACAATCCCGTCACCGCTCAGCAGAAGACTTCCGTCAGCCTCTCTCGAATACTTCACATCCGGAACCGTAACATCCAGAGACACAGGCATCTGAGGAACGAACTTCACCTTATGGAACACCAAAGTAAGCACTCCATCTTTGTCAATGTCAGCATTGACCTCAACACCTTCGGTAACATTGTCCTTGCCTCCTGCGACAACATTGAGGCTTCCTGAATAGACAGAAGAACGCGGGGTCTCCTTCTCTTCATTGACATTACTCTTCGAACATCCTGCGACTGCGAGCAACATTGACGCAATCAAAATCAACTTTTTACACATAATATTTTTAGTTTAAAATTAATCTAAGTAATCCTTAAAAAAAATAACGCTTACTAAAACTCCACAGACACGCCTCCCCTGAACCGCCTCGGCTTCCCTGTCTGGAAAAACGAATTTCCAACCGACTTGAAGTAGAACGTGCAATAATCAGTATCTGAAAGGTTCTCCCCAGCCACGAACAAATCGAACCACTTGAACGAAAAACGGAGATCGCCACCTAATAATATATATGGACTTTGTTTCAGGTCACCAGACTCATTCCAGGTCAGTTCACCGCTCCGCAAAACATCCGCAGAAACACTTATGGAACGCAAAATATCGGAACGGAGACTGAAACTGTAACCCGCACGTGCATACAAAGACGAAGACGGAGAATAAGGAATCCTGTTGCCTGAATAATCATTCCTGCCGTCATCATACGAGAGGAAACGCGCATCCATAAAAGAAGCAGACGCATTGACACTCAAACCTTTCCACCTCCACGCGACCTCACTCTCGACTCCCCTGCTACGCGACTCACCCGCATTGGCCATCATCCTGCCGGTCCCCTTGCCGTACGGGAAAACCGTAATCTGCTGATTCCGGCAATTGATATTGTAAGCCGTAACCGATGCCGCGAGAGAATGACCGTTCCGGGTCAATGAGAGCCTGCCGCCAAGTTCATAGTCAATGCAAGTCTCCGGCTTATAAACAGTCGAAGCAGCATTGACCTCATTACCTGAATCCAGATAGATTCCCAACTTGGACATGACACCGTTCATCATCGTATTCTGGAGAATATCCGAGAAAATCTGCGTATTGAAACCGCCCGACTTATAGCCGCGTGAAACCGAAGCCGTGAATTTCAATGACAGGCCTCTCTCCGCCATGCGACGCGTAGAGGCATCGAAAAGAGCCGACGCCTTAGGCAGAACCTCGAAATAGAAATTCGACTCATCTCCCTTATACTCAGCGGAATACGGGATATACTCCGACATCTTGCTCATCTTGAAATGAATGTCCGCACCCGAATCATATCCCATAAAATCACCTTCATGATCGAGACGCAGTCCGGCAGTCAGCAGCCACCTCCCTAAACGGAAATAAGACTCATGATAGGCTGCAACATTATAATTCCAAATCGCGAAATTACTGGAAATCACGAACTTGTCTTCCAGAATTTCCAGCTTGCCGAACTCTGAAGGAATATGAGAATTGGCATTGTCCAGAATCAGCTGGCGGATTCCGTCCTGCAGGAATGTCACCGGCGCATCCATGCCGTTGTAACGGGCAAAGGCAAACACACCGCTCTGACTGTCCCACCACTGCCTGCGCACCTTCGGTCTAACCACAAATTCCTGTGTCACAGCCACTTGATTCTGCGTCTGGTTCAATGTAAACATGGACTTGGACGTAAAATCCTGGTCCAGATCCATGGAATCATGAAGAAGCTGGAGACTCGTCACAGAACTCAGGTCCACAGCGCGCAAACTGGCATTGACCCTAACCCCGTCCATCACGGAAATTCTCTTGTAAGCACTTCTGTCATTGTAATTTACAGGATTCAAATATCCCTGCTGAGAAGCCCCGTCACCAGCCGTCCAGAGCCTGTACGGATAACCGCCCTCATCGGTATAAGAAGCAGAAAGGATATTGTCAATGTCAATGTTGTCCCTGCTCTTCACATACCTGAACCGCAAGGCTACATTATCAGAAACATCACAGTTTCTACCCGAAAAATCATTGACATAAAATCCGTCGGAATGGGAATACATCACGGCCGCGCCGACATTGCGCCTATATATGGAAGTATTGGCCCTCAACGAGTTGGCACTTCCATACTCGACAGCACCGCGGACACCCTGCCACACTGCCGGCGACAACGTCTCGACAGAGAGGACACCCAGCATTGAATTCCGTCCGTACAACGTCCCCTGCGGCCCCCTGAAAATGTCGGCCCGTCGGATATCCAGAAACGAAAAATCATAATTATTCTTGTCAATGACAGGAATATCGTCGATGTAAAGTCCGATGACAGGATTTTCCATACGCGAGCCGATACCTCTCATATATATAGTGGAAGTCATCGACGAGCCGTAGTCCGGAATAATCAGGCCAGGAACGATGCCGGCCAGATTCTTCGGAGAGCCGATCCGCGCGGCGCCGAAATCCTTCATCGTGAAAGTCGTCACCGGAATCGCCTGCTCGGTTTCGGTCAATGCCATTTTTACCGAGGAGGTCACAACGGATTCTGTCAATGTATCTTTACGGATTGGGGTAGTTTCTTCCGATGATGGCCCCACGAATGTGGAAACCGAAAGAACTATCAATGTCACCAAATTATATATCATACAAGTCCGTCTTAAGTTTCGGGCTGCAAAATTAGCGGACAGAGACAGTGTTCAGGTTGCACAATAACGGCATTGACATGAACTTTTTATTCAATTTCTGATATTTATCCGACTCGCCGAGTTTTTTTTGAAGATTGGAGGTTCATCATCCGTTCGAAAAAAGCAAGGCCAACGCACTTCTTTTTTGTCGAACGTTACCCTATCCCCTGAACTCCGAGGGGCTGACACCTGTAACCTTGCGGAAAAAACGGGAGAAATAGGAAGCTTCGGAAAAACCGAGACGTTCGGCAATCTCGGACATTGACATTGACCTGTCAAGAAGAAGTTCGCGCGCAAGCGAAACACGCGCATTGTCGATCCAGACACTCGCGCTTCTGCCGGTCTCGGCCTTGACTGCACGATTCAGGTGGTTGGGCGACACGCCGAGAGCCGACGCGTAGCCGGCGACACCGGTAAACGGGACAGACCTGTCAAAAACGCGCTCCAGATAAGAATTGCACAGTTTGGAAGACGCTGAACCGCCAGACTCAGGCACAATCAGGTCGAACTGGCAAAGCAGGACATCCAGAAGAGACTGGACCATGGACAAGGCAGAGGAAAAACGCATGAGACGAATCATCAGTTCATCGAAGAAAACCTTGTCCAGAACAGGGACAGACAGGACGGATGGTGCAGTGAGACGGAGCACCCGATGGCCGGAATTACGAAGGAGTTCAGCAGAGAACGCGCCCATATAGCCCACAGTATCACGGAAATATTTCACACAATACCTGAGGCCAGGAGGAATCAGGAGGCAGTCTCCACCCGCAAGCAGATGCGGCTGACCATCGATTTCAGTAAGTACCTCACCTGAAAGAAGATAAAGATACGACCAGTCTTCCCGGACCAATGGCGGCATGGGATGAGCCGTCACATGACCGGCGGCATTGAGAGGGCGTATGACAAAAGACGACATTATTCGTTACGGTACTGGGTCGGAGTCGTGCCGGTATGCGACTTGAAAAACTTGTAGAACACCGACTGGTTCGGGAAATTGAGCCTGCTTACGATCTCCTTGATGGACATGTCTGAATACTTGAGCAGATTCTTCGCCTCGAGGACCACGAAGGCATCTATCCAGTCCGGAGCGGAACGCCCGCTGACAGTCTTGACCAGTTTGGAAAGATACTTCGGCGTAAGGCAGAGCTGCTGGGCATAGAATCCCATAGAGCGTTCAGAAGTATGATAATCAGTGACAAGACGGAGGAACTGGTCATAAATGTTCTTGGCCTTGGCAGACGGAGCGTGCGGCTTGTGCTCAGCATCGGAAAGGCGGCTGGTCCAGATGGAACCAAGGTAATAGGAAATGGATGAGACCAATGCTCCTACAGACTCTTTCTTGTTCTTTATGTCGCTGGCCAGAAGGTCGGAAGCCAGCTGGAGATACTGGCGGCAGACGCTCCGTTCATGGCTATCCAGGGAAATGCACGGATTGTCCATGAGAGCCACACTCTCATTGAACAGCCTGTTGAAATCGAAGTGCACGCTGTTCATGAAAGTTTTGGACATAGCAACTATTATAAAGTGCATATTGTCCCGGTCTCCTTTATCGACACCTGATACCCTTATTATATTGCCCGGTACATTCAGCACAAGAGAATTCTCCGCTATGGAAAATGAATCCAGATTCACATCCAGTCGTATCTTTCCCTTCATGCAGAAAATCAGGATATATCCATCGAAACGGAACGGGTACTGGAAAACCCGCAGGTCCTTGTCATATTTCAGATCTGCTATAAGAAGGTCCTCTCCAAGTCCTTTTCCCGGCATTTCCGGAAAGAGATCCTTGAACTTCTTGATGCTTATATTGTGCAATACGTCTTGTTGTCCCATAATTCCGCAAATATAGTTAAAAATTGCCAAAAATCGTTTTTTTTCGACCAATATATCAATCCTTGCGCCAAACAACTCGCAAAATCGGGCATTCTGGCAACTTTTTTGTATATTTGTCGTTTGTCATACCTAACAGAAAAAAGTTTATTAGAAATATGAACAACTTAAAACAAATGATTTGCGCAGCCGCAGCAGTGATTATGCTACCGCTGGGCATGACAGGTCAGGAAACCCTGACATTGGAACAATGCAGGGACATGGCAATCCAGAACAACAAGGCTCTGAAGCAGGCCCGGACCAAGGTAGAGATGGCCGGATACGACAGAAAAATCGCCAGGGCGAACTACTTCCCCAACATCAGCGCGACAGGCGCGTACATGTACAACCAGAAGAGCATAGCCCTCATCAATGACGAGCTGTCTGACAAACTGACAGGTACCGGCGCTGCCATCCAGGGAAAGGTCAATGAAAAAGTGACATCCATTGTGGAGGCCATCAGCAAACTTCCGAACGGCTCGGAAATTCTTCAGAGCCAGCTGGCACAGACCATACTCGGCGCACTCGGCAAGGGTGACATCACCTCAGCCATCACGAAGGTCGGCACCGAAATCGACGATCTCCTCCACCCGGACACACACAATCTGTTCGCAGGAGCAGTATCGCTGCAGCAGCCCGTCTTCATGGGAGGAAAGATTGTCAATGCCAACAGAATGGCAAAACTGGCAGAAGAGCTTTCAAGAGCCCAGTATGACAAAGAATATCAGGACCTGCTTACCACCGTCGACCAGGCCTACTGGCAGGTTGTCTCAGTTTCGAACAAGAAGAGACTCGCAGAAAACTTCGCGGACCTGCTCGAGAAAATGGAGCACGATGTGACCATTTCTGTCAATGAAGGTGTAGCCACCCAGTCTGACGCCCTTGCCATCAAGGTCAAGGCAAACGAGGCGAACATGATGAAGACCAAGGCCACCAACGGACTTATTCTTGCCAAGATGCTGCTCTGCAAGGAGATTGGCATTGACCTGAACTCTGACATTACATTGGCAGACGAAAGCCTCGACGCTGTTCCTACGCCGCAGATGAGCCCTGAAAAAGACATTGAACAGATTTATCAGGACCGTCCTGAGACAAGAAGCCTGGACCTCGCCGCCTCCATATATGAGAAGAAGATGAAGATGGCACGTGCGGACATGATGCCGAAAGTGGCATTGATGGCGAACTACATGATCACCAATCCTAACGTCTATAACGGATTCGAGAAGAAGTTCAGCGGCATGTTCAATGTCGGCGTGGCTGTAAATATTCCTATATTCCACGGATTCGAAGCATTGCAGAAAACCCGCAAGGCAAAGGCCGAAATGACCCTCTATACCAGCAGGTTGGATGAGGCCAAGGAACTTATCAATCTCCAGGTAACACAGCTCCGCAAACAGCTGGACGAGTCTCTGGAGAAAGTCGAGATGGCCGAGAACAACCTCAAGAGCGCAGAGGAGAACCTCCGTACCGCATCAGTCGGCTTCGAGGCAGGCGTCATTACCACAAACATTGCCCTTGCCGCCCATACAGCATGGTTGCAGGCCCACTCGGAATACATTGACGCGGGTGTCGAGCTTCAGCTCACCAATGCAAACCTGCAGAAGGCAGAAGGAAATTACAAATCAGACTTGAACTAGTCACGACATAAGACATTGACAAAGTCAATAATTAACAGCTTAGAAAAATCATAAATCATGGGACAGAATAAAAAATCTTACAATCTTGTAATCGGCGTTGTGGCACTTCTTGCCATCATTCTGATGATCGCAATTATCGGATATTTCGTATCAAGACCTAAACCGCTGGTAATCCAGGGTGAGGCCGAGGCTACAGAATACAGGGTATCAGGAAAGGTTCCGGGAAGAATCGAGACACTTTTCGTAAAGGAAGGCGACATGGTCCACAAGGGAGACACCGTAGTCTTCATCGACTGCCCTGAAGTACGCGCAAAACTCGAGCAGGTTACCGCTCTGAAGAATGCAGCATCAGCCCAGCGGAACAAAGCCATCAACGGAGCACGTAAAGAGCAGATTGAAGGCGCATACGAGCTCTGGCAGAAAGCCATTGTAGGTGAGACGGTTATGAAGAAGTCTTACGACAGGATGAAGAGTCTCTACGACCAGAAAGTCGTTTCCGCACAGAAGTTCGACGAGGTCGAGGCTCAGTACAATGCAGCCGTTGCGACCACCAAAGCCGCAAAGAGCCAGTACGATATGGCTGTCAATGGCGCACGCGTAGAGGACAAAGCCGCTGCCGCAGCACTCGTTGACCAGGCAAACGGCGCACTGATGGAGGTCAATGCCGCTCTTGCGGAACTCTATCTAGTATCCCCTGCAAGCGGTATCATTTCCGCTACCTTCCCTAAGGTCGGAGAACTTGTAGGACAGGGCTCCCCTATCATGACAGTTACTGACCTCGATGACATGTGGTTCACTTTCAATGTACGCGAGGACTATCTGCATGGTCTCCAGCAGGGTGACAAGGTAACAGTAACCATCCCTGCCCTCGACGACAAGGAGTGCACCGCTACAGTAACATATATTGCTGTCCGTGAGTCATATGCGACATGGAAAGCGACTAAGGAAACCGGTATGTATGACGCCAAGACATTCGAAGTAAGGGCTACTCCTGACAGCAAGGTCGAAGGACTCCGTCCTGGCATGTCCGCTATCGTGAAGGATGCTAAACTTCTTAAGAAATAACAATTATGGGATTCTGGCATAACATAGGGGCGGTTGCCCGCCGAGAACTGAGGATAATGAGGAACAGACCGATTTATCTTCTCGGTTCCGTCGTGACAGTCGCGTTCTGCGCCATATTCTTCCTCACATTCCTCAAGCAGGGACTCCCGCACGACCTCCCTATCGGAGTCGTGGACATGGACAACTCATCATTGTCCAGGAACTTCGCCAGACAGCTGGATGCGACACAGCTCGGAAAGGTCATAAAATATGATACTTTCCAGGATGCACGCGAAGACATGCAGAGCGGTAAAATCACAGCCATCTGCATGATTCCGAAGGGCATGTATGCTGATGTCCAGGCCAGCCGCCGACCGACTTTCACATACTATCTGAACGGATTGTATTTCGTGGGAGGAGCATTGTCATACAAGAACATTCTGACAATGATAAACCTTGCGGACGGAGCCGTGCAGCGCGAGGTGCTGAGGGCGAAGGGTGTCAATGAGGATGCAATCATGGGCAGGATACGTCCTGTCGATGTCGATGTCCATCAGATTGGAAACCAATATACCAACTATGGATATTACCTTACCAATATCTTCCTTCCGGGAGTGCTGGCATTGACAGTGGTCATCATTCTCATTTACTCGCTTGGCGCAGAGCTCAAATATGGCACATCCCGCCATCTTCTGAGCACGGCGGGAAGTTCCATCGTGACGGCATTGGCCGGAAAGTTGTTCGTCTATACGATTCTTTTCTCCGGTATCGGCCTGATACTCATATTGTTGATGTATGACTGGATGCACTTCCCGATAGCCGGCAGCATCTGGAACATGTTCCTTGCCATCATCCTTCTCATACTTGCGAGCGAAGGCGTGGCGATCTTCATCATCGGGCTGCTCCCGGTTCCGCGTCTCGCATTGAGTATCGGTGCGCTATACAGCGTCCTGGCGTTTTCAATGTCAGGATTCACACTGCCGGTGGAGACAATGCCGCCTTACATCCAGGGGCTTGCGGAAGCGTTCCCGCTCAGACATTACTTCCTGCTCTTCTCGAGGGAAGTCATATTCGGGACAGGTTTCGCCGGATGGTGGAAGGAGGTTATCCACTTGCTGATATTCGTTCTCCTGCCTGTCGTTGTCATGTACAGACTGAAGAGGGCTTACATCTATCAGAATTTCCCTAAAAAATAGAAGTCATCATGAGAAAAGATCATTATATTAAACTGTGGCTGAAGGACTTCTGGGGAATTTTCACTCATGAGTTGAAACTCATCTTCTCCGATTCAGGAGTTATGGTGATATTCTTCCTTGCCGGTCTCGCCTACCCGATTCTGTACAACCTCATGTATTTGAACGGTGTCCTGAGCGAGACTCCTATCGCCGTAGTGGACTATGCGAACTGTTCGGACAGCCGCCGCTTCATCAGAGAGGTGGATGCCACGAGAGAGTGCACCGTCAAATACCGTTGTGTCAATACCGATGAGGCCCAGACACTTATGAAGGACGGCAAAATCAGGGGTTATCTCTACTTCCCTTCAGATTTCGGAGAGAAGCTTGCCAGAATGGAGACAGCGACATTGTCAGCATACGCGGACATGAGCAGTTTCCTCTACTACAAGAATATTCTGCTGGCTGCCAATCAGGTGATGCTCAAGGAAGTGGGCAGCATCCAGATGGAGCGTTACGCCGCAGCGGGATTTACAGGGATACAGGCGGAATCATTGATCCAGGCCATTCCTTACGAGGAGAACAACCCTTACAACAGGGCGTTCTCGTACTCGCTGTTCCTGCTTTCCGCAATTCTTCTGGTAATCGTGCAGCAGACCCTGTTTTATGGTATGTCAATGCTGGTGGGTACAGCCCGTGAGGAGAACCGCAGTTTCGCTTCGCTGCCAGACAAGCTTGAAGGCCACGGAGTAGGCCGTGTCGTTCTCGGACGTGGTGCGGCTTACTGGCTGATATACATGGGAATATCCATCTATATCGCTTGCATTATCCCGGCGATGTTCGGCATCCCGCAGAGGGGCGAGTTCTGGGAAATCATTCTACTGCTTCTGTTCTTCGTGACAGACTGCGTCATGTTCTCCATGACATGGAGTTCATTGATTACCAGAAGGGAGTCAGTGTTCCTGCTATTCCTCGCAATGTCTCCTGTCTGCCTGTTCCTTACAGGATTCTCATGGCCGACCACAGCATTCCCAGAGTTCTGGAAATGGTTCTCATACATTTTCCCTACGACTTTCGGATGTCAGGCTTTCATAAACCTCAATACTGCAGGTGGTGACTTGGGCACAGCCCACGACCAGATGGTTGCGCTGACCATTCAGACTATCGTCTATTTCGCCCTCGCATGTATCGCTGTCTATGCAGAGAACTGGTACCTCCACCACAAGGAAGTCCTTCAGGAAAAGAAGCGTGAACTGGCTGCCAAAGCCGGTGTGGACCTCGACGAAGACAGACGTATCATAGCAGGCGACGATGGAGAATAACGACGCAAGGGGAAAACCATGTGTTCAGGATTGCGTTCATTTTTTGTAAGCATCTCCGCTAACAATAGTCCGGCCAAGGTTGCATTTTGGCCGGACTATTGTTTTCTGCAAGCGTCTCCGGAGGAACTTACGTATTGCTTTGAGGGCCGAGGGGTTAGGTAAGCGTCTCCGGAGTTAAGTCGGTTGTCGGGACGGCGCCACATTGGTTTTTACAATAGTCTGATTCATAGGCAGTTGTGAACAGTTTTTGCAATAACTTGATTTATAGAGAGTTGGAAAATTAGGCGTGGATTAGTGGTCAAAAAATCTTCGGTAATCCACGCTTAAAATAAATGATACTTGATTATCAATGTGTTACAGAGGGGGCCGTGGCGTCGTCCCGCCTGATGGGATTCGTCCCGGCCAGAGTATTAATATCGGCAAGCGTCTCCGGAGTTAAGTCGGTTGTCGGGACGGCGCCACATTGGTTTTTACAATAGTCTGATTCATAGGCAGTTGTGAAATTATCAGGGAAGCATTTGACAGTCATGATATCGTTTGTTGCTGAAGCCCCTGTCGGCGACCTTAAACATGTAAATGAAGTGAGACAAAACTAAAGCCGTCCCGAAAGCCAGTGGGCGGCTTTAGTCGTAGTAGTTCGTCCAGCACGAACATACTCTAAGTAAAACTCAGCCGCAAACTGCCGCGATTTTCACTCACGCAAACAGTTCATGAAGCACCTGCAGCGAGCGGATATTGATTGCGGACTCTGTATGGAACTCAAGGTACTTGATTATGGAAGCCGCGATATCACTGCGCAGCTGACCGTTCAGGGGGATGAGCATGGAGCCGGGCAAGTCCTCATGCATGAACTGCTCGATCAGATTCTGGTTGTCTCCCGAGAATGGTTCCATGTCGGAGGCCTCCGGGCGGAAACCCAGGGCAACGCACAGTTCCAGAAGGAAACGGATATGGAAATTGCTGAAGTCGGACTCGAGGGCATCCAAGGTCAATATCTGACGGATGCACCAGTCATATAGGCCTTCCTCGGAAGCGCCATCCTTGATGATGCGATACAGGACCTCCGCCATGAACATTGACATCGAGTTCTTGAAAATATTGTTCCTGATACCTGTCAATGCATAAGTTGCAGACACTGGCTTCGCCTGCCACAGACTCGTTTTCGGATTTTCCGTGACAGACAGCTCAAGTATGTTCAGTGGTAAATACCAGGCCATTTTGGATTTCGGCCCTACACGGACGACGTAACTGCGCCTTCCGAAACTGCGGCTCAACGTGTGAAGAACGATGGCATTGTCACGTATCTTCGTAAAATTGAGCACAATAGCCGATTCATCCATATCCCGGTAAGATTATTTGGACGCGTGCTCTTGGAGCCATGCCGCCATAGCGCGCAAAGCCTTTCCACGATGAGAAATCGCGTTCTTCTGATCGTCGGTAAGTTCCGCTACAGTAACGTCAGGATATTCGTCTGCAATGAAAACAGGATCATAACCAAATCCGCCGTTTCCGACTCTCTCATAAGAAATACGGCCTTCCATCACACCCTCGAAGAAGTGCTTTTCACCATTGAGAATCAATGTTATAACCGTCTTGAATCTGGCCCTTCTGGTCGCATTAGGAGTTTCGAGACCATACTCTCTGGCAACCGAAGCCTCATATTCACGTCTCGCCATCTCGTCGAGGAGTTTGTCAATGTTAGCCGAAAAACTCTTCTCCGGTCCGGCATATCGTGCAGAATAAACCCCAGGAGCGCCGCCGAGGATATCGGTCTCAAGTCCCGTATCATCAGCAAAACAGTCAGCCCCGCCGGCATGGTCGAATATGTACTGTGCTTTCTGTAATGAATTGGCACGTAGAGTAGTGCCTGTTTCAGGAATGTCTTCTAAAATTCCTTTCATGGCAGGGGTAACGAGCTCAAATCCCTCTCCCAAAATTTCTGATGCTTCACGCAGTTTACAGCTATTGCCCGTTGCAAAAATAATCGTCATACTGCTTTCTTTTACCTTATTAATATCGGTGCAAAGGTATCAATTCCATTCGTAACGGCAAAAACTTTTATCGTATTACCTATTTTACCAGCCACTATCGAATGCTATATACCACATCCCCACACAGAGGGCGACAGCCAGAAGGCCCATCAATATCAATCTGCCGGTAGAAAGGCTTGTACCCAGATATTTGAAATCCTTGAACTCCTTGCGTTTCCAGAGTGAAACATTGTTCCTGAGCCACATGCAAAGTTCATCGAAATCCAATTTCGGATTGGCGATGAACCAGCTTTCCAGCGCAGTCTCCATCCGCGGGATGTCACACCAGGAAAAAGCCTTGCACCACTTCACTGACATTGACCCGGGCTCAAGTCCCAGACAAATTGTGAACTCGTTCTTGTTTCCGCCCTTCCACCAGGAACGCTGCTTGAGAGCCGTCCCAATCCCCTTTTCAGCCGCAAACAATATCACAAAAACATGAATCTGAGAAGGAGCCCCGTAAAGGGCATTGAAAAGCTGCAACTTAAACTGGGCCGCGGCGGGAACGGACATTTTCAATGACGGGGATACGATGATGGCATCCTGCTCCAGAAATCTCAGGGAAAAAGACGGATAATCCACAAGGCCTAAAGCCTCGGCCGACTTGGCTGAAACACGCTCGGCCCTGAAAATGGAATTCGAGTTCAGCACATAGTTCTTGTAAAGACCCTTATACGTCTGAGTAAGAGCATGTTCATACACCATGTCCCAAACATAAAGCTGACCGCCTCCTCCTGAAACGCAATTCACATGCGGAGGATCAATCCACTGCATAGGCGTTCCCCACAGCGACACGTAATAATCGTAAACACTGCTGTCAATGATAGTCACCTTTCCCGTATTCAGCTCAAGCAGCCATTCGTCAGGATGTTTGACATACCTCACCTCGGTCCTGGTTTTGGTCTCACCCTTAGAATCAGTATAAGTTTCCTCATACTCCTGCCGCTCCACCCACGGATTATGGTGCTGGACATTGGTCGCGAATCCGCTCAGATACTCTTTGGTCTTGCCAGCACGATTAATGCAGAGATACAGAAGCAGTTCGCATACGGCAACCATCACCGGATACTCCCACCACCCATCCGTATCCTGATAGTAGAAGAAAAGGACCACGGCCGTGACGACCGGAAGAATATAGAAAAACCTGTGCAAAATCCAGTATTCCTAAGAGAAAAGGTCAATGTTATCCTCGCGTCTCGTCCTGAGGACATCCTGAGTCACAGTCGAAGAAATGACTTCATAAGTAATCTTGCTCTTGTTGCGCACAAACCAGCAGGCCGGCATTGACTCTGTCAAAGTCTCCCTTTCGCGGATGATGTCGAGCATTCTCTGCTGTGAAGTGGCGAAGTAAGCCCTCTGAGACTCAATGGATTGCATCAGTTTGTCATACAGTTTGGTGTCGAACTGAGGATTGGATTCCTGTATCATCTTCATCAATGAACCCGATTCCCCGTTGTAACGTCCCGCAATGAGTTCCGGATAAATCTTCTCGAAGGTCTCACGATACTTTTCAGTAACACCGGCCTCCTGCTTGAGAGTCTTCCACATGGTGTCGTGCACCGTTTCGATCTTTCCCTTCTGAGCCTCAGCCTCCTTGCGAAGAGCGATTTCCCGGTTATTATATGAGAAATACATGATAATCAGGAGCAGAAGTATGCCTCCCCCGATACATAACAGCAACATTGATGATGACATATGACGTAATTTTTATCAGTTTATCAATTAACGAATTAGAACTTCACCCGAGGTTTGCCGAGAGCTTCCCGGAGCTGGTCATCATAACGGAGACGAATCTTCACTCCGGCCTCCTGATAATAATATCTTGTAGCTATCTCCTCCTCTATGAACGGAATAATCTCAGCCTTCTTCATCCGAAGGAACTCCTCCTTTTCAATGTCAATACGCTTGCCCAGGGCATCCAGTTCGGCTTTCATTGACTCAGCCATACCGTCCTTTTCCAGTTCCTTCTTCATCTGGTCATACAAAGTCTTCGCGCTGGAACGGTAGTCAAAAGTCTGTCCCTTGGCGAATTCGATGAAGTCAGCGTAATCAGCATCGCTGAAATGGAAGTCCTCTAGGGCAGGAATACTCTCATGCTTTCTCGCAAACTCGAGAGAATACCTGTCAATGACACCGTTGAGCACCAGAGAAAATACCAGACGGCTATACTCTCTCACCTTAAGTGTATCGTCAGGAGTGATTCCACCACCGTCACGAACCGGGCGGCCATGAGCAGTGAAGAACTTATGTGTCAATGAATCAGGAATATAGCCTACGCTGCCGTCAGAATTCCTATGGCTGTAGTCGATAGCCTGGACACATCTTCCGCTCGGAGTATAATACTTTGCAGTCGTCACCTTAAGCTGCCCGTTATAAGGAAGCGGACGCACACTCTGGACAAGTCCCTTTCCGTAGGTCCTGCGGCCCAAAATGGTCGCGCGGTCCAAGTCCTGGAATGCACCGGAAATAATCTCGGAAGACGAAGCAGTGCCGGAGTCCACAAGGACAATTATAGGAATCTGAGTATCAACAGGCTCTGTGACAGTGCGATACTCACGCTTCGAATCGTCTGAATTTCCTTTCGAAGACACCACGAGCGAGCCCTTAGGCACAAACAAGGAGACGATATTGATAGCCTCGCTCATAAGACCGCCACCATTTCCGCGAAGGTCCAGGACAAGCTGCTTCATGCCCTGCTTCTTCAGTTTGAAATAGGCATTGCGCACATCTGCAGACACATTCTCCGTAAACCCGGTCTGCAGAATATAACCCGTAGTATCATTGACCATTCCTGCATACTCCACATCCGGCAGGTGGATTCTTTCGCGGACAAGAGTAACTTTCACAGTATCACCGGCATTCCATCCGTCTCCCCCACGCAGTTTCTTCACGTCGAACACAACAGAAGTCCCCGGCTTGCCTTTCATCCTGGACGTCGCACCTGAAGCATCGAAACCATGTACTCCGGTCCCGTCGATAGCCACGATTTCATCTCCGCATCTGAGCCCGGCCTTGTATGCCGGCGAATCCATATATGGCTCATTGATAACGACATTGCTCTCTTTGGTAGGCTTATAGATAATCGCGCCGATACCGCCGTAAGTCTTGCCGATCATAAACTCGAAGTCCTCGTTGTCCTCCTCCGGAACATACATCGTATAAGGATCCAGGTTTTCCAGCATCGCTTCGATACCCACCTTTTCAATACGGTCCAGCGGCAAAGAATCTACGTACGACTGATTCAGTTCTTTCAATATAGCATTCTGAATTTCAATCCACTGCCCCAGTTTGAAGCTTTTAGTCTGCCCGAAAGAAGGGATGAAGGTCAATGCAAATGCAGCTGTCGCCGCCACCAGTTTCAAATATTTCATAATCCAATAATTTTCAATGTTAATGTCAATGCCTCCCGCAGGCACCAAGCCAGCCTCGTGCAATAGCTGTGCCCCGGCAGAGAATTATACAAAAATACAAAATTACGCCTAGTAATGAGCATGTTGACTAAAGAAAAACAGCAGCTAGTCATCACGACCGGCTGCTGCTCACTTATTCAATATGAATTAAACTAGCTTATGTTATTCTGTCTTCTGGCACATGATATAACCATAATCGTGCCAAACTTATCAACCACCTAAAAAATATTTTTTTCGACAATCAGGCCATATACGGAAGACACTCAGGCTAATGAATCCATTTCTTGAAAAACTTCCAGATTTCCTCACATGTATCCATGCTGTGCTCACTCCAGCTGTGATTTCCGCCTATGACCTCATAAAGCCACACCTCCGTTTCCGGGCCATCCGGCCACGCCGGGACTCCTCCCATATAGCGGTGCAGCACGACCTGGCGGGGCTCATTCTTAGGATTATCCACCGGAACTGCATTGACCTTCATAGGAAGGGAATCCACCGCCTCATACGAGCAACGGGCTTCATTGACCCATTTGCTCACTGCGATAGGAACGGCAATGTATGCACCCCAGCCTCCCTTGTCCATAGGGTCGCCGTTCCAGAGGGAGGTCTTGTCGGATGTTCCGTGGACCTCCATCAGAGGGACAGATCCTTTGGCATTGAGGTCCTTCTGCATCCAATCGAGTGTAAGACCGGCAATCGGAGCGATTGCGGCGAAGAAATCAGGCTTGAGATAAGCCATCAGGTAGCACATCTCTCCACCGTTGGACATGCCGGTAAGGAAAGTGTTGGTCCTGCTCAGGCCATATTCCTTCTGGAGATGACGGGCAAGTTTGCAAAGAAAGTCCACGTCATCGGTCTGCAGACCTTTCTGGAAAGGATAACCGACATTCCAGCAAGTCTTGCCCTTGCCGTCCACGGCACCCTGCGGATAACACACCGCGAATTTCTCCCTGTCAGCCACCTTGCAAAGATTCTGCCCTCCTTTCATTGACCTTCCGCCATAGCCATGAAGAACCATGACGAGCGGCGCGTCAGAGGGAAGTCCGTCGGGAAGATAAAGCATGTACTCGCGTTCGAGTTCCTGATGCCTGAACGTAAAATGCTCAGGCTCGGCAGCATTGACGTTGCCGAAAAAGAAAACTGCCGCAACTACGGCGACAGTCAACGATAAAAATCTATTCATTGTTTCCTGCTTCCTTAAGTTTATGAAGCGTACTGAGATATTCCAGACCAGCAACCAGAACCAGACCGACTATCGCCCAAATGATGGCTCCGGAAACCTGAAGGTCAATGACTTGTCCCATATTGCCGCCGGACGAAAGGAGCAAATCTGCACCAGCTTTTGCAGCTTCCGCATCCATTCCACCTCTAAGCAGCTGAGCTTCAGCGACTTTGCTCATATCGTTCCATGGCCATACCTTGACAAGAGCACCCAGGACGAAGCCCACGAGAACCAGCATGGTCGGTCTTTCGAATCTCTTCAGAAGCCAATGGAGGAACTTGGAGAAGCCAAGGATTCCGATTACGCAGCCAAGTCCGAAGACCACCAGAACCGGGATATTCAATTCATTGACAGACTGCATGATAAAGTCATATTTTCCGAGAATCACGAGGATGAAACTGCCTGAAATTCCCGGGAGAATCATCGTGCAGACAGCAATGGCCCCGCAGATGAAGATGAACCAGAGGCTATCCGGAGTCGTGGTCGGCGACAAGGTGCATATTACTACGCCCAAAACAATACCGACGACAAAGAACAAGACATCATTGACTTTCCAACCTTTGATATCATAAATCATGTAGGCCGATGAGGCGATGATAAGTCCGAAGAAGAAGGCCCATGTCTGGACAGGGTAATAAGCCATCACATAGACCATCAGTTTTGCCAATGAAAATATGCTTATCAGAACACCGATGAACAGTGACACAAGGAATGTTCCGTGGATATATCTCCAGAACTCTCTGAACTTGCCCTGAAGAAGGAGCTTCCAAGAAGAAGGATCCATCATGGCATTGAGAGAATCAATGATTTCAGTAAATATTCCCGTGAGGAGAGCGATAGTTCCGCCCGACACGCCAGGAATCACATTCGCGGCACCCATGCCGAACCCCTTGATTCCGGTAATGATGTTTTTTGTCAATCCGTTCATTGTCAATATTAGTTTTGTCTATCTGATTGTTTCCAGGTAACGGGTAATTTCGACGAAAGCCTCCTCCTGAGAGAAGCATTTGCTTGGAGAGTCTTCTATAACAAGGTCGAACGTCCTGCCTTTCAGCTGCTTACGGCCAATCTTAAACTTCGCCGCAGAGCACTTTGCTATGCATTCGACAGGAAAATGATTATTATCAATGAGAAATATCATCATGTCCGGTCTTTCCGCAGCGAAGGTCTTTATCGTCTCCATGCTCGGACGCCCCCACCAGTTCAGATCTTTCTTAAGCAACGTACGATCCAGACTGGTAGTCTGTCTCTCATCTTCGCCCTTTCCGGCAAAATCGAAAAACCACACCGCAAGCTTGATTCCGTTGGCTTTGCAAAAAGCCTCAACCTTACTTTTGCATGCCTCACATCCGGTATCCTCCGCATCCATAATCACTGTAGCAGAACGGATTGCAGACAAAGGAAGAAGACCGGAGGTGGATTTACCGGCGGTCTTTCTTATAAATTTTCTTCTGAATATGTTCTTGATGAATTCCAGCATCAGTTCTCGTTTTCTTCCTCAACTTCACCGCCATTGACCTTGATGAGATCGCGAATCTCCTTCTTGGCGGCTTTCCATCTTGGAATATCAATCTTCGTGCCGATTACTTCGACAACCTTTGCAGCGATTATGGAACCGACCTCACCGCAAACTCTCAACGGCATCCCGAGCGAGTGCGCATAAAGGAATCCTGCCGCGTAGGTATCACCGGCGCCTGTCGCATCAAGTGCCGTCGCAGGCCAAGCCTCAATGTAATGATACTCATCCCCGCTCTTTACCATTGACCCGTTCTTTCCGACTTTCACGACGGCAATCTTGCAGTGTCTCGAAATCTCGTCCAATGCCTCGCGAGGCTCCTGCTTCGCAAATGCTTTCGCCTCCGACTCGTTAGCAAAGACAATGTCAACGTATCTGTCAACTATATCATGAAGGAAAGCGTCGTTGGACTCGACCACATTATATGAGGCCATATCCAGAGATATGATGCATCCGGCATTGTGGGCCATTTCTACAGCCTTGCGGATAAGCGCCTGGTTCTGAACAAGATAGCCCTCAATATGAAAATAATCATAGCCCTCGAAATATTCCTGCTTCAAGTCTTCAGGGACCATTTCGAGCGCAGCTCCCATGTAGTTGGCGAATGTCCTTTCCGCGTTTGCTCCGGACACGAACACCATTGACCTGCCTGAAGGATTCTTTCCCTTGAGAAGCATTGTCTTCACGCCGTACTGCTCCTCGTCGCTCTTGAAAAGATGCCCGAGTTCATCTTCACCTACTTTTCCGATGAAAGCGGACGGCATACCGAAAATGGCTGCGCAGGTGATTGTGTTCGCTGCTGAACAAAGGGGCGGCGCGGGTGATGGTGTCCGCGGCTGAACCGCCGGCCACATAGTGAAGTCCGTATGGTTTCAGGCTCTCAAAGATTCTGTTGCCTGTCTCCATATCCACGAACTGCATGCTGCCTTTCGGGAGGTGGTACATTTTCAGGAATGAGTCGTCAGGAAGCACCGCCAGGATATCTGTCAATGCGTTTCCTATGCCCAGTATGGATTTCTTTTCTGTTTTCATCGAAAAATATAGTGTTTTTTACTCTTACTCTGATTTCTTCTTGCCTCTTGATGCAGGTTTGTCCGCCTTCGGGGCAGACTTTGACTTTTTGGATGAAGGCTTCGCAGACTTTGCCTTGGAAAGTTTGATAGCCTGTTTCACCTTGGCCTTACGTGCGGCCTTATCTCCCTCACCAGCAGCAGGTTTCGGAGCCCTTACCTTCTTCACTACGGCTGGAGCGGTCTCAGGCATCGGCTGAGGAACCTCAGGTGCCTCAGGTACGGTAATCTTCGGCTCTACTTCCCGAACTTCTTCAGAAAACGGCCTATTTTCCCTAAAACTGTTTTCCTTTCTTGGGTAGGAGCCGCGTCCCCTTGTACCTCTGGAATCACTGAAGCGGTCACGCCTGGGAGAGTCATCTCCATCCTTGCTGCGGAATCCGCGACGTTCGCCACGCTCAGAAGAGTCACCGAAGCTCTTTCTTCCGCCCTTATCGAAACTGTCGGATTTTCTTCCGTCACGTCTGTCTGAATCTTTCTTGCGGGTAGTCCTATCAAATACTTTTACAGCAGGCTTGCGTTCTTCGTACTGTCCCGGAATATCCTCATGATGGCTCATGCGATCTTCTCCGCCCGTCTCAACCAACTCATAATCAAGGAGTTTCTGCTCCAGATTGGTAGATTTCACACGGATTCTGACAGGGTCACCAAGGTTATAGATGACACCCGTACGCTTTCCTACTATCCTGTAATGTTCCTGGTCGAATTCGAAGAAGTCTGACTGGACATCACGAAGAGCGACCATGCCCTCGATCTTGGTAGGCTCGATTTCCACATACATGCCCCACTCGGTCAGTCCGGAGATATGTCCGTCGAACTCTCCTCCGACCTTGTCCTGCATGAATTCTACAAGTTTGTACTTGGTGCTCGACCTTTCAGCCTCAGCTGCAATCACCTCACGCTCAGACGCATGCTTGCATTGATCTTCATAATATGCCTTGCTCTGGGAATCCGCGCCGTCGAGGTACATCTGCAGGAGCCTGTGCACCATCGTGTCCGGATAACGGCGGATCGGAGAAGTGAAATGTGTATAGAACTTGAATCCAAGGCCATAATGCCCGATATTGTCAGTGCTGTAGCAGGCCTTTGCCATCGAACGCAATGCGAGGATTTCTATCGCGCTGAACTCAGGCTTGTTCTTGGCCTCGGCGAGGAGTCCGTTCAATGCCTTCGCAAGTTTCCTTCCGTCCTCAGGTGCCTCCATAGTATATCCGAAGTTGCCGGCAAATGTCCTGAGTCCGGCCACTTTCTCCTGGTTTGGCTCATCATGGATACGATATACGAAAGTCTTGGCTGACTTCTTGGCTACACCGTTCATCTTTCCGCCGGTAGCGATAAACTCGGCAACTGAGCGGTTGGCAAGCAACATGAATTCCTCGATAAGCCAGTTGGCCTCCTTGGAAATCTTCTGATATACACGTACAGGACGGCCCTTTTCATCCACCTCCACTTTCATCTCAGGACGCTCGAAACTGATGGCTCCGGCAGCGAATCTGCGTTTGCGGAGAATAGATGCAATCTTATGCAATGTAAGTATAGCTTCCTTAAGTTCACGCGGAATCACGCAGCCTTCATAGACCCCGGCACCCATCATCGCCTCAGAACGTCCTGCGGCTTCATGCTCTGCCCTTGCGGCAGCCTCAGGCGAAGCTTCCAGAACAGGGTCTTTCACCGCCGCATGGATACCGTCGGTACCGCCTCGGAGATCCATCTCCAGAGACTTTTCCCCATTGTCAATGATCTGCTGGGCAGTCTCATAGGCGAATCTGTAATTCGAGTTGATTACAGTTCTTCCGAACCATGAGCTGACAATGCCGGCAAGAGGGGTAATCTCAAATACTGCCGAGAATGTAAGTTTTTCCTCATTAGGTCGGAGTGAGCAGAGCTTGTTTGAAAGCTTTTCAGGAAGCATAGGCACAGTCCTGTCCACAAGATAGACTGACGTACCTCTTGCCTGAGCCTCTTTATCCACAACGGAACCAGGTGTCACATAATAAGATACGTCTGCGATATGCACACCCACCTCGTAATTTCCGTTTTCCAGTTTCCTGAAAGATAGAGCATCATCGAAGTCTTTCGCATCCTCAGGGTCGATAGTAAAGGTCAATGTATCCCTGAAATCCTTTCTGCCCTTGAGGTCTTTTTCTGTGATTTTGTCAGATATGCTGTCCGCAGCATTTTCCACCTCAGGCTCGAACCTGTATGGCAGACCGTATTCTGCCAGGATGGAATGCATTTCGGTATCATTGGCACCAGGCTCTCCGAGCACATCCACAAGATGTCCCTTTGGGTTCGGCTCTCCCCTGTCCCAACTGTCCACAAGCACCGCAACCTTTAGTCCGGCATGAACGGTGAGGTCCTTTGCCTCGCCATCCACCGTCTCATGAACACCGGCTACAGCAAATTCACCGTTGCCGAGCGCCTTCAGATATCCGCTCTCCGGAAGAGGATTCTTCCGTCTGTGAATAGGTTTGCCGTCAATATCGGTTATGTCAATGCTGATGTCGTAAGGCATCACACGGCTCTGCATGAGGACCCATGCCTGATTTCCTACGACGTGGAGAACTCCCACAAATGGCTTGCGGGACCTTTCAACTATCTCAAGGATAACACCTTCCTGTCTTCTTGTATCTGTCTTTTCCTTCGTTACGGCAACCTTGACAGTGTCGGCATTGAGAGCGCCTTTGGTCTTGCCCTGTCTCACATAGATATCATCATCCATGCCCTCGACCTTTACAAAGACGAATCCGTCTCTTGTCATCTGGACCGTACCGACATACTCCGGATAGTCCTTTTTCATATCATCATTACCGCCGCGACCTTTTTTAGAGAAGTTGCCGCCTCTGCCTCCGGACCTGCGTCCGAAACCATTTCTTCTTTCTGAATCTTCGTGCCCGCGATTACCGCCATTACGTCTTCGTCTGTCAAATGCCATAATTGTTTATGTTATAATATATCCTGCAAAGATAAGAATAAAAAAGCAACCTCTCGCACAATAACAAGGAAATCAATACAAACGTGCCCCGGCGCCAGCAATACGGCTGGCGTCGGGGCACATAACTCTGTATCGGAAACGTACTAGTCTTCAGGAGCGAACATAGGGTCCCAGCTCGGGAGAAGAATCGGCTTCTGGTCAAGCATCTTGAGGATGTCAGCAGGGATATATTTCTTCTCTGCAACAACTCTGAACATGTACTCCCGGAACCACTCGTCAGTCATGACTACGCAGCCGTGAACGCCGCTGTCCGGGCCCCAGCTATTCTCCACCATCCACTTGTCAGCATTGCCGTTTTCATCGACATTGACAGCAATGAGAGTCATTGCGTGGGATGAACCGCTCGCATGTGTCTGTACCCTCTGCTTCTTGTCCATGGTGAATTTCACGCCGAAAAGGGACTCGTAATCATAGTTGGCGATATCGAGAAGGCTTCTGCGGGCATTTGCGAACTTGCCTACGTCACATGAGAAATACATCGCGGTATTGTCTTTCAGAGATGCGATTGCAACCTCTCTGATGCGCTCGATAGGAAGGTTCACATAAACCCAGTTCTTTCCGTCATAGACATGGCGGTCATAGTCGATTTCATAAACCTTTCCGTACTCTCTGGTCGGGTCGTTCATGAGCATCACGTAGTTGCCGTCAAGGTCAGCATTGATATACTTCTGATAGAATGACTTAGGAGTGTATTTCTCTGTGCTGATGACCTTGTCGGAAGCATCGCGCATAGTCCACTCGAACTCTGTCGGAGGCACTCCGAGGCAAAGTGAAAGGACTCTGTAAACGTCTGTCAGGACCTCTTCCTTAATCTTGAGGAGTTCTGCAGTAGAGTCAGACTTCTTTCCCTTCGAACCTGATGCGGCATAAGCGTCACGGATACGGAGGCCGCCCTGGCGAAGAATATTCTTGAGCTGTGAAGCCATGAGAGCCGTATTGTTGCTGCTGAAAGTCTCAGGCATAACCTCAGACGGAACTACACCATATTTCATGATAAGGTCAGAAACGCCTGTAAACTGTCCGCCGTCGCTGAGAGGGTTCGAGAAGAGCCAATCCACCTTGCGGTCTTCGAAAGGAAGATTTCTCGTGTCAATGACACCCTGGAGGAAGAGATTTGATTTCTCCAGCTGGTCGAAGAAGAAGACATAGTTCTGAGAGAAGGTGAACGCTCCGAGGTTATACTCAGATATCATCTTGGCTCTCATGACGTTAAGTCCCGTGAAAAGCCAGCATCTGCCTGAAGATTTCTGGTCGGTTATGCCCTTTGTGGCAACTCTGTATGTGAAATGGTCGTCCACTACAGGAGACTGCTCGGAATTGGTCGCAAGGACATTGATAGAAGTTCCTGCCAATGCGTTTTTGAGTGCCTTGTCTGTAGCGCTTCCGGTGTAACCCTTGCTGATTCTGGACATCATTTCCGGTGAAATTCCTCCGTCCGTGGAATTCTGTGCCGACATCACGGCCGGCAACATTGCCGCGAGTGCGGCTGTAAGTAACAACTTTTTCATGATATCAATTTTGTTTGTATTCAAAAATATTTTCAATGTCATTGACCTTTACTCTGCATACAGCAGGTACGGCTTCCGACGGGCCTTGAACTTTTCGACATCGTCCTTCCACATTGATTTTATCTCTGCGGCGTCTGCGCCCTTCATTATCATTTCGCGGACCCAGGAATTTCCCATCAGTTTATCGAAGAACGGCTTACTTCCGAAGAAACTCCGTCCGTCCGCAAGAGTCCCCGCAGCAGCGTCGGAACTGGGCTGCGCCATCACTACCCTATAAGCATTGACAACATATTCAAGGTTCACCCCTTCCCGCCAGACTTCCTCCAACGCTTTGTGTGTCAGGTCAATGCCATAGCACCATTCGCCCATATAATCCGGTTTCACAGCCCCAGGCATACTCTCCGGCCTGAACCTGTAACTGTATATTCCCATGTCCGGGCTTCCGTACATTTCGAAAGGATGATCGGTTCCCCGGCCAAGCGAAATCACTGTACCTTCGAAGAAACACAGCGACGAGTAAAGATATACGGAACGCATGGTCTTCAGATTAGGCGACGGCGGCATTATCAGAGAATATTTGTCCCTGTGAGTGTAGCCTCGACATGGGACCACTTCGAGATTGCACCTGCCTCCATCCGGGAGCCACCTTTCACCATTGATCATGAGCGCAAGTTCGCCCAATGTCATTCCGTGGACTACCGGAATCGGCAGATAGCCTACTCCTGACTTGTAGTTCATGTCCAGGACAGGACCATCCACATAGAAACCGTTCGGATTCGGACGGTCCAGAACTATAACTTTCTTGTCGTACTTGGCGCAGACATCCATGAGCCTGTACATGGTGATGTAGTAGGTGTAATACCTGAGACCAACATCCTGGATATCGACCAGAAGCACATCGAACAAGGACATGTCTTCTTCTGACGGCTGATTTTTGGAACCATATAGCGAGACTATCGGGACACCTGTCTTGGCGTCAATGGAATTGCCGACCTTGGCACCGGCATCAGCATTTCCCCTGAATCCGTGTTCCGGTGAGAAAATCACAGTAACATTGACCTTTTTCTTCAGCATCACATCGGCCAGATGCGGGCCGAAAGTTTTTGGTCCCGACAGGTCGAAGTTCTTGCCTTTCAGGACTTTGTCCCCGACAACACCGCTCTGGTTGCTGAATATGGCAACCCGCTTTCCTTCCAGACCGGGGACGTATCTGGAGAATTGAGCATCACCCAATATGGTCTTGCCGGATAACGAAATTGCCGCCGTGGCCATAACGACCACGACAGCAATCATATATCGTAAACATATCCTAGTTATCATGCGGTTGTCAGCTTTATGGCCATCAGGGCCACCTAACCGCATAAAGGTACGAATTTTATTGCATTGAACCGCCTACGATGTCGAGAATTTCGCTGGTAATCTTAGACTGACGTCCCTTGTTGTATTCCAAAGAGAGTTCCTGAAGAATTTCGTTACCATTGTCAGTAGCCGTCTGCATAGCAACCGTCCTCGCGGCATGCTCAGCGGCATTGGTATCGAGCTGAACGGTATATATCTTCATCATCAGCACTTTAGGCATCAGTTCGTCCAGCAGGCTGTCCACATCAGGCTCGACTATATAGTCGAATTTGCGACCTCTTTCATCTGCCTCGGCTGCAGCCTCCTTGTTCTCAGATATCGGCATGGTCGTCATCGGCAGATAAACGTTCCTGACTGACGGCTGGGAAGCGGTGGACTTGAAATGATTGTAAATCAGCTCCACCTTGTCATAGACGCCCGTCATGAAACCGTGAACCAACTCTGCAGCAAGCTCTGAAGCCTGTTCGTAGTTCGGTTTTTCAGCCAGCTGCGTACCATCCAACGGAGACTCGAAGCCTTTCTTCTTCATCGCCTCGGCCATCTTCTTTCCGATGGAATAGACAGTAATGTCGGTCGGCAGAAGACCGGATGCAAGATATTCATCCACAACTGATTGCGCATGTTTTACCGCTGTAGCGTTGAACCCGCCGCAAAGAGAAGAATTCGAAGAATACGCGACTATCGCAACCTTCCGCACAGGGCGCTCGGCACAAAGAATTTCAAGTTCATTGTCAATGCTGCCGTCACCGTCTTCCGGAGGCAACGAAGCAAATGGCTTGAGAGGGTCGAAAGTATCGGCCTTCTTGTACAGTCTCCTCCTGTATGCGATAAGATTCGCCAGCATGCGGTAGAGCATCTCCTCATACGGCAACATGTTTCCGATGGCTGTTTGCGCCTTGTGGAGTTTGGCGGCAGCAACCATCTTCATTGCAGATGTAATCTTCAATGTACTGTTGACGGACGCAATGCGATTCTTTATTTCTTTCAGTGACGGCATATTACTTACCCTCGTTCAGACCGAGAACAATATCCTCGGCTTCCTGCTCAATGATTTTTGTGATGTTTTCGTCCAGTTTCCCGCTTGCAAGAGGTGCCAGGACATCTTCCGTATGGGATGCACGCATCCTCTCGAGGAACTTGTCCTGGAAACTGCGGACTTTCTCCATAGGAATGTCGCGCAACAGAGAATGTGTACCGCAATACAGGATGGCAATCTGCTCACCTACCGGCATAGGAGAATACTGAGGCTGGATAAGGAGCTGTTTGTTCTTACGGCCTCTGTCCAATGCCAGAGCAGTAACCTTGTCCACATCGCTGCTGAACTTGGAGAAGGACTCAAGCTCATCGTACTGGGCCTGGTCGATCTTCAATGTGCCGGCAACTTTCTTCATACTCTTGACCTGTGCGCTACCACCGACACGGGACACGGAAATACCCACATTGATAGCCGGACGGAATCCCTGGTTGAACAGACTGCTCTCGAGATAGATCTGACCGTCAGTAATGGAAATCACGTTGGTAGGAATGTAGGCTGAGACGTCACCCGCCTGAGTTTCAATGATAGGCAATGCCGTCAATGATCCTCCGGCCTTGACCTTTCCAACCAATGATTCCGGAAGGTCGTTCATCTGCTCAGCAACTTCCTGCTGGCCAATGATTTTAGCGGCTCTTTCCAGAAGTCTTGAGTGAAGATAGAACACATCTCCAGGATATGCCTCACGTCCTGAAGGGCGGCGCAAAATCAATGATACCTCACGATATGCGACTGCCTGTTTGGACAGGTCATCATAAATTACGAGAGCAGAACGTCCTGTATCACGGAAATATTCACCAATTGCGGCACCGGCGAATGCAGAGTAATACTGGAGCGCAGCAGGGTCCGCAGCGGTTGCGGCAACGACTACCGTGTAGTCCATAGCGCCCTTGGAACGCAGTGTATCCACGATACTTGCCACGGTGGAGCCTTTCTGGCCTATCGCTACGTAGATACAATATACTGGATTGCCCTTTTCGAATTCGGTCCTCTGATTGATGATTGTATCTATGGCAATGGCTGTCTTTCCGGTCTGCCTGTCACCGATGATAAGTTCGCGCTGACCTCTTCCGATAGGAATCATCGCGTCGATAGCCTTGATACCGGTCTGCAATGGTTCATTGACCGGCTGACGGAAAATAACTCCCGGAGCCTTGCGCTCAAGAGGCATTTCCAGTTTTTCGCCAGTGATTTCACCAAGTCCGTCGATAGGGACGCCAAGCGGATTCACGACGCGGCCCAGCATCTTTTCGCCGACAGGAATAGATGCAATCCTTCCTGTGCGCTTCACGGTCATTCCTTCTTTGACCTCGTCAGTAGGGCCAAGGAGCACGGCTCCGACATTGTCCACCTCAAGGTTCATCGCAACGCCCATGACGCCGCTGTCGAATTCCAGAAGTTCGCCGGACTCAGCATTGGTCAGGCCAAAGATTCTGGCCACACCGTCGCTAACCTGCAGCACGGTGCCGACCTCCTCCAGTTTAACGGAGAGGTCCGCAGACTCAAGCTGTTTCAGCAGCACGTCCGATATTTCACTTGGTTTTATATTATTCTGACTCATACATCTTTCTGTTATTTTGTTCAATGAATCGTCTCCTCAAGTCTTCCAACTGTCTGGACACGCTCGCATCGATTCTTCTGTCAGCAACCTCGAAGACGAATCCTCCGATGATGGAAGGATCGACAGTTACCGTCAACTCAAGCTGAAGGCCCGTAAGATTCCTGAACATTTCACATATCTTTCTTTCAAGCTCCGGAGAAGGCATACTCACGACAAGTCTGGCATGACTCACCCCCTGTGCAGAAAGCCAACGCTCTCTGAAATAATGAAGGATATAGCGCAGATACGACTCCCTGTCATGATTTATCACAAGGCCCAGAAACCTGACAAGTGACTGACGCATCGGCTCTTCTCCAAGCGCTTTGGACATCAGTTCTATCTTTTCGGACGATGACAGCAGAGTCTTGCTTTCCACAAGACGCTCCAACTTTACAGATGCAGCCAATGCGTCAGCAAGAGTGCAAGCCTGTTTGTACACGACCTGTCCCTCACCTGTCTCTTCCACGTATTTCAGAAGAGCATCAGCATATCTTGACGCTATAATTCCTGTATTCATTATGAGCTTCAGTTTTTAACTATGGAGTCTTTTCTGTTGTTCAGTTCCTCCATAACCTTGTCAACATATCGCTTCTGAACGTCTTCTGAGGCAAAGTCTGACCTCAGAATCTTTTCGAAAACATTCATTGACAGCATTGCGACTTCCTTGCGGATATCCTGCAATGCGCTTTCCTTCTCGGCAATGATTTCCAATCTGGCCTGTTCGAGTACCTTGGACGCTTCCTCCTGAGCCTGAGCCTTGGCCTGCTCGATGATGGACGCTTTCATTTTCGCCGCATCATCCATAATACGGGCACGTTCTTTCTTGGCCTGGAGAAGAAGTTCCGCCTGCTCCTTGTTCAGGTTCGCAAGTTCTCCTCTGGCCTCTTCCGCCATTGCCAATGACTTGTTGATGGACTCAGTCCTCTCATTGACCATCTTGGTAATGACAGGGAATCCGAACTTGGCAAGGATGAAAAAGACAATGCCGAAGATTATGACCATCCAGAAAAGGAGGCCAGTATCAGGTGTTACAAGTGACATAAGGACAATTAGTTAAACAGAGCGAGAAGGCAGACAATGATTGCAAACAGAGCTGCACCCTCGATCATGGCCGCAACAATAATCATTGAAGAACGGATATCTCCGCCTGCTTCAGGCTGACGGGCGATAGACTCAGTAGCAGAAGAACCGATCTTTCCGATACCATAACCAGCCGCCAATGCTGCAACAGCAGCTCCAAGAGCTATACCAATCTTACCAATTGCCTCTGAAGCAACTGCCTGTAAAAGAATTGTAAGTAACATAACTATAAATTTTTAATAAACTAACTTTCTTTCTGTCTTGCCATACCAATGAATACTGCCGACAATATCGTGAACACGTACGCCTGAAGGAATGCCACAAGGATTTCAAGCACGTCCATAAACACTCCGAAAAGCAGGGAAACGACTGTCATGCTACCGAACAGGACAGCATTGTATTTGGCAAAAATAAATATTATACAAACCAGACTTATAGCGATGATATGCCCGGCGAGCATATTGGCAAAAAGCCTTATCATCAATGTCAATGGTTTCATTAGGGTACTGAACATCTCGATAATCGGAAGTATCGGAATAGGAAACTTCAGCATCATCGGAACGTCCGGCCAGAAGATATCCTTGAAATAGTGCTTCGTTCCGAACAGATTGATCATGAAGAATGTGAAGAATCCGAGGACGCAGGTCACTGCGATATTTCCGGTAACATTGGCTCCTCCCGGGAAGAATGGAACCAGTCCCAAGAGATTGTTAATCAATATCCAAAGGAACACGGTACACAGATACGGGGAAAACTTGGCGTAATCCTCGCCAATGGAGTCTTTGGCCACACCCGTGTCGATCATCATGATTACTGGCTCCATGAAAGCAGCAATCCCTCTAGGAGCCTCATTTACAGCATCATGCTTGCGATACCAGCGTGCAGTTCCGAGGATAAGCCATACAAGCAGCGCGCTGCTCATGAATATTGACAATACATTCTTCGTGATCGACAAATCCAATGGTCGTATTTCTTCTCCTGCCGCATTCCTCTCGACGATTTTTCCGCTTTCTTCTGAGATGTAGAATCCTTCATACTGATGGCCTTCTTCCACTTCCGCAGATGAGAAAACGTGCCAGCCGGAAGTCTTGCTCCTGATGATGACAGGCAGCGGAATGGCTATCGATTTTTCTCCGATATTCGTGATGTGCCACTCGTACGAGTCTCCGGTATGACCGAAAATGACATCTTTGACATTGAAATCGGCCTCCGTCGCAACACTATCGGCCACAGCCTCTTCCGCATGGACTGGAATCCACACCGAAACGGCCAGAATCAATGCTGCTATGTATTTCCACAATTTCATAATTCCACGCAAACGGAAACTTTATTGTTCCTTATTTCCACAAAACCGGACTTTACGGACAGGCTTTTGACCTCTCCTCCGGCAGTCTGATATGTCACCTTTCCGCTATTGAGTGTCGTGATCATCGGCGCATGGCCTTTGAGGACTTCAAACGGAGCCACCTTGCCAGGCAACTTCACGTAAGTTATCTCGCATTGCTCCAACACCTGCTCGGGTGACATTATTATGAGCGAAAGCTGTGCTTCCATGATTCAATCAGTTTTTTCCGGCGCTCGCAAGTATCGCTTCGCCCTTGCGTATCGCATCCTCGATGGTGCCGACGTTAAGGAAGGCCTGCTCCGGAAGATAATCCACCTTACCGTCAAGAATCATATTGAATCCCTTGATGGTATCTTCAATGTCAACCATCACGCCAGGCACGCCCGTGAACTGCTCCGCAACCGCGAAAGGCTGGGACAGGAATCTCTGGACTCGTCTTGCCCTGTTCACAGTAAGCTTGTCTTCGTCGGAGAGTTCGTCCATACCGAGAATCGCGATGATATCCTGCAATTCCTTGTTTCTCTGGAGAATCTGCTTTACACGCTGGGCGGTATTGTAATGCGCTTCACCGACGATGTTCGGGTCAAGGATTCTGGATGTGGAATCCAACGGATCAACTGCCGGATAGATACCCAGCTCGGTAATCTTACGGCTGAGCACGGTAGTCGCATCCAAGTGGGTGAAGGTTGTCGCAGGGGCTGGGTCCGTCAAGTCATCCGCCGGCACGTAAACAGCCTGGACTGACGTAATGGAACCATCTTTCGTAGAGGTGATTCGTTCCTGCATCTGGCCCATTTCCGTAGCCAATGTCGGCTGGTATCCCACTGCTGAAGGCATTCGTCCAAGCAATGCTGACACCTCAGATCCGGCCTGCGTGAAACGGAAGATATTGTCAATGAAGAAAAGTATATCTTTCGGGCCGTCTGCCGTCTTGCTGTCTCTGAATGACTCTGCAAGCGTAAGTCCTGACAATGCGACTGAAGCACGGGCTCCAGGCGGCTCGTTCATCTGTCCGAACACCAATGCTACCTGAGACTCCGAAAGTTTATCACGGTCAACCAATGAAAGGTCCCATTTGCCTTCTTCCATGCTTTTCTCGAAGGCTTCTCCATATTTGATGACACCGGATTCTATCATTTCCCTGAGAAGGTCGTTTCCCTCCCTGGTTCGTTCACCGACTCCGGCGAAAATAGAAAATCCGTTATGTTTCTTCGCGATGTTATTTATAAGTTCCTTGATGAGCACGGTTTTGCCGACACCGGCGCCTCCGAAAAGACCGATTTTACCGCCCTTCAGATAAGGCTCAAGAAGGTCAATGACTTTAATACCTGTATAGAGGACTTCCTGTGAAGTCTTCAGGTCTTCGAATTTAGGAGGCTCCCTATGGATCGGCAGTTCAGTCTTCCTGTCCAGTTCTCCGAGTCCGTCAATAGAATTTCCTACGACATTGAGAACTCGTCCGCGAATCTGAGGTCCTGCAGGCATTTCAATAGGATGGAATGTACTGACAGCCTCCATTCCTCTTTTCAGGCCATCCGTCGAGTCCATCGCCACTGTTCTGACGGTATCCTCGCCAATATGCTGCTGAACTTCCACGATCAATTCTTTGCCATCCTCTCTTCTGATGGTCAATGCATCATGGATTTTAGGAAGGTCGTTCTTTTCTTCCGCTTGGGACAGGTCGAAATGCACATCTACGACCGGTCCAATAATCTGAGATATATGTCCTACAACGTTTGGCATATCACTTTATTTTATAAGTCCTACCAGTGGGCAGAACTCGAATTAGTTTTTCTTTCGGCAGACCGTGTTTCCTACGGTTTTCCGAAACCCAATGTTGGCTGAAAAATTCATGCCATGAACATAAAATAATATCCAAATATTCCAATGATGGGGCAAAAACGGACAAACAAATCTGACAAAACGATGTAAATAACATGATTACTTGCAAGCAGATTTCGTCAAAATGAAAAAGATGGTGTAAATAAAAGGCATATTTTACACGGAAATGATAAATCTGACAAAACGGGGTAAAATCAGGCCGTTTTTTACCCCGTTTTGTCAGTATGACATAGTTGCCGTCGGAGCCTAGTGCCCATCCGTCGTTACCGAGCTGGCATTTCGGACCTTGGTTCTGCCACAGAGATACGTAACAAGGACACTTGAATAGCCATAATGAGTGGACAGGCGCAGAATTTCCGGAAACAAAATAGGGAGAGTCCTGATTTTCGACCCTCTTGGCAGGCGCGATTAGGAAAACATACGCGGTAAGATACTGAAGATGAGGACGTTGCGAGATTAAGGCCACGACATGAATCTGCCAAGACCACCTTTCAAAAAGACCTCTTGGCAAGAGGCTGATCATCTAATCAATTAAGATACAGACGATTACGGCCATATCGACCTGTCAAGAGGGTCGAAACGGAGACGGTCATCACACACGTGGCCATAGGGCGGGGAAAACGGCAAAACCAGGAGAAGCTTAAACATAGACAAGCGTAGCGTGGAAAAGCTCTCAGGATTTCCGGAAACCAATCAAGGAGAGCCCTGATTTTCGACCCTCTTGACAGGCGTGATTAGGAACACATTCGCGGTAAGATACTGAAGATGAGGGCATTGCGAGAGAAAGGCCACGACAGGAATCTGCCAAGACCCCCTTTCGGAACGACCTCTTGGCAAGAGGCTTATTACCTAATCAATTAAGATACAGACAATTACAGCTATATCGATCTGCCAAGAGGGTCGAAACTGAGACTGTCATCACACATGTGGCCCTATGGCAGGGACAACGGCAAAACCAGGACAAACTCAAAGATGGACAAAAGATGGGTAAGAGTACGTGTGCAATTGTCCGGAGTGTCGTGAACATAACTGGTAGTTTTCAATGCCGACTGTATACACGTCCGAGTCCTGTCACAGGGACAGGCCTCAGCAACACCTGCGCGGACAGGTGGCGTGGACAGGCGGAGAATTTCGACCCTCTTGACAGGCGCGATTAGTGACACATTTGCAGTAAGACACTGAAATTGAGGGCGTTGCGAGATTGAAGCCACGACATGAATCTGCCAAGACCTCCTTTCGAAACGACCTCTTGGCAAGAGACTGATTACTTAATCAATTAAGATACAAGCAATTACAGATGAATTCACCTGTCAAGAGGGTCGAAATTCACACTGGAAAGCAAAAGTACGGAACCGCTGGCGGCGCATCAACATGCAACTCCGGTGACGCTTACGAAAAACACAGCGAAATAAGACGACAAAACAAGGATAAACTCAAACATGTTTCTGTCACAGGGACAGGAGAGAGAGAGAAACACGCATGGCCATATAGCATGGACAGGTGCAGCATTTCGACCCTCTTGACAGGCTCGATTAGGAATACATTCGTGGTAAGATACTGAAGATGAGGGTATTGCGAGATTAAAGCCTCGACATGAATCTGCCAAGACCACCTTTCGAAACGACCTCTTGGCAAGAGAGTGATTACCTAATCAATTAAGATACAGACAATTACGACCACATCGACCTGTCAAGAGGGTCGAAACGGAGACGGTCATCACACACGTGGCCATAGGGCGGGGAAAACGGCAAAACCAGGAGAAGCTTAAACATAGACAAGCGTAGCGTGGAAAAGCTCTCAGGATTTCCGGAAACCAATCAAGGAGAGCCCTGATTTTCGACCCTCTTGACAGGCGTGATTAGGAACACATTCGCGGTAAGATACTGAAGATAAGGGCGTTGCGAGATTAAAGCCACGACATGAATCTGCCAAGACCACCTTTCGAAACGACCTCT
>FR890621.1:0-4475 GCA_000435075.1 Bacteroides sp. CAG:770
AACTCGTTTTTATGAGTCAACCTTTTTCAGTATAATACAACTGCTTGAATTTGAACAATTTGTCTTGATTAAAACGTTTTCCGACGGACATCTCCCTACAGAAATTTATCGGCTGATCCTTTCGCATTGACATATCCTTGCGTACAGCTCAGCAGAACCGTCCTCACGAAACTAAGACTGCCGGCAACACCGAAGTTCATCATTGCGGACAACCTAAGTCCTGTCCTATCGGGATTTCTACTTCATTCTATACGGCTGGTCTTCATACAGGGTGAAACGCTTGGCCTTGCGGACCCACTTCTGTTCCTCCAGCTTGACATATTCCTTGGCCTCCTGGAAAGAAATATCGCCGGAAAGATATGAGGCCAGTTTCTCGTCAGCCAGCTTCTTGTAGAACTCCTCGGAAAGCGTAAATTCAGGATAGACATCCTTGAAATAGCGTATCAGCTGAAGAGTATGGAGCAGCGAATGGTATTGAGTACCAGGCGTCAACATAATCTGATATCCGAAACACCTTTCGTCGGCATAACGTCCGGCTGACGGCTTGAAAGAACATGGACGCAGAAGAACGCCTTCAGGAACAGGAAGACGGTCATACGGACCATGAGTGATGAACGGAGCACCGAAATACTCATACGGACGGGCTGTACCGATGGCAGGAGTAATATTGGTATTGTTCCACAATCCCCCGCCGCTATACATATAGCATGTAAACAGACCAGGAATATCTGACGCCGGCGCAATAGTCCACGGAAGAAGGTCCTTGTTGTAGTCCGAAGCCAAGGCCGAAATAACATGAAGAGGATACTTCGCACCTATTTCAGCATAGAACAGATTACACAACTCGCCTAACGTAAGTCCGTGACGGTGAGCCACTCGCGGAACAAAAGCCTCGCACTCCGTCATCGGAACAGTACCCTCGACCACCCTGCCGGCCGGATTGATATGATCCACAATGTAAAGAGCAGGAGGTTCATCAATGACCATGAGGAGCATCATAAGGCGGAGAACGTCCTTCGTATAATTAAAGTAGCGCACACCGACATCCTGAATTTCGACCACAATAGCATTGAGCCCTCTCAATGACTCCGAGTCGAAACCGATATGGTTGGTTCCAGGCGTAAGTTCGGCATCCTCAGGTTGGAAAAGACGTTCCAGATTCCCCCTTTCCTTGAAAATCTGATACATATAACGGTCGCTGCTTGTGTCCCAACAATTCTGGGTACAGAAGCAGCCGACCTTACCATCAATCAGAGCCTTGTCCAGCTGATCCTGGAGCGGAGTTGTTCTGAATGAAAACATTATCTATATAAGTTTCTCTCCAATGATTACTCATCACCCCGGATGATTTTCTCAGCAACTTTGATGACATCCTCACCAAGCTTCACAGCCTCCTCCTCAGTCGGAGCCTCAGAGTAAATACGGATAATCGGCTCAGTGTTCGACTTGCGGAGATGCACCCACTCACGCTTCGACTCGAAGCTGATCTTGACACCGTCAATGTCATTGACATTTTCATTGGCATAAATCTTCTTCAGTTCGGTCAAAATCTTATCAATCAGCGACTTGTCCGAGAGTTCGATACGGTTCTTCGCGATATGGTACTCAGGATATGTCTTCTTGAGTTCAGATACTTTCATCTTCCTGTGCGCAAGATTTGAGAGGAACAGGGCAACGCCGACCATGGCGTCACGACCTGAATGGATTGCCGGATAGATTACACCGCCGTTGCCCTCTCCGCCGATAAGGGCACCCTTCTCATGCATGAGCGTAGTAACATTGACCTCACCCACTGCGGAAGAGTAGTACGTGCCGCCGTAGCTCTCGGTAACATCTCTCAAAGCCCTTGAAGATGAGAGGTTTGAGACAGTCACGAGGTTCTTTACGCCCTCTGCTTTCGCACGTGAAAGGAGGTAATCTGCCACACTGACGAGTGTATATTCCTCGACGAACGGCTCACCGTTTTCGCAGATGAAAGCGAGTCTGTCGACATCAGGATCGACTGAAATTCCGAGGTCAGCGTGCTCTCTGACAACGGTTTCGCTCAGGTCAACAAGGTTTTTCGGGAGCGGTTCCGGATTATGTGCGAAGTCGCCGGTCGGATCGCAGTTCAGTTCAATGCATTTCACGCCAAGTCTCTCGAGCAGGCGCGGCATGATGATTCCGCCGACAGAATTGATAGCATCGAGCACGACTGTAAAATGAGCATCCCTCACGGCCTGCGCGTCCACTGCAGGAAGCGCCATCACTGCATCGAGGTGTTTATCAGTAAAATCTTCGTCAATGATAGTGCCGAGATTATCCACATCGCTAAAGTCAAAGTCCTCACTGTCAGCACATTCCAGAACCGCCTGACCTTCTGCTGCAGAAAGGAACTCACCTTTTTCATTCAGAAGTTTCAATGCATTCCACTGTCTCGGGTTGTGTGACGCGGTAAGGATAAGTCCGCCGTCAGCACCGGAAAGAATCACAGCCATCTCGGTCGTAGGTGTGGATGCGAAACCTGCACGGATTACATCTATTCCACATGCTACAAGTGTTCCGCAAACCAGGTTTTCCACCATTTCGCCGGAAAGTCTAGCGTCTTTTCCTACTACTACTGTGTATCTTTCGCCTGCGCCTTTAGGTCTGCGCTCGCGAAGTTTCACGCAATAAGCGTAGGTAAATTTGACAATATCTACCGGAGTGAGCGCTTCACCCGGTTTTCCGCCGATAGTACCGCGGATTCCTGAGATGGATTTTATAAGTGACATATTATATGTTTTTATTTGTTCTACGTTTTGACCGTCCCTTTGAGATGGAGAGTTTGCTGCTGGCTATATTTTATTTGCGTATTCCGATGGCTTTCAGAACCAGGCCTTCCATAACTGCATATCCTTCAGCATTCGGATGCACAGTATCAGAGGAATAGACTGCCGGCATCTTACCGTCAGCATCTGCAAACGCCTCATAATAGTCAATGACCTTGATTCCTGCCTCACGGGCATATTCTTTCAGCATTGAATTAAACTCCTGAACATCCGAAAGCGGATTTTCTATTTCCGGTCTCCAGCTGAGTTTATAGGACGGGAGCAATGTACAGAGAATCGGGCGAATTTTGTTTGCCTTGGCGATCTGGCACATTGACCGGATGCTTCCGAGCATCGACTTGAGATCCGGAGCATAGCCTGCGTTCTTGGCAATGTCGTTGATTCCGCAGAGTATCACCACGTACTTAGGCGCGAGTGAGACCACGTCCTGCTGCATTCTGACGAGAATCTGGGATGTAGTCTGCCCACTTATCCCGCGGCCTGCAAGATTATTCTCCTTGAAGAAATCCGGGTGAGTCTTCGGCCATGAGTCCGTGATGGAGTCTCCATACAGGACTGCAAAAGGTTTTTCTGTCAATGCCGAGTTCGCTTCAGCGTATCTTCCGAACTGTGCCCAGTCCTGAGGATGGTTCTGTGCCAATGCCATTATCGGCAGAAGCATCAATACGAAGGTTATAAGCTTTTTCATTTTTTAGTGATGATTTTGAAAAAGCGAAGTTAAAATTTAATCGTGTCAATGACAAATTTTTGTTCGTCAAACGGGATAATTGAGTAACTTTGCCGATGCAAAATGTGACCATGCCAAATATAACGGCCGTCAGGTTTTGACCGATTACGTAAAGAATAATTACGATTAACTGACATTGACATTATTATATATATATGATGAAAGCAGTTTTGACCATTCTTCTTCTGGTCACATCCAATATTTTTATGACTTTCGCATGGTACGGACATCTGAAATTGCAGGAAATGAAGATTTCGACCGGCTGGCCGCTGATTCTGGTCATTCTTCTGTCATGGGGTCTGGCGTTCTTCGAGTACTGCGCCCAGGTGCCGGCCAACAGGATCGGTTTCCAGGGAAACGGAGGCCCGTTCAATATCATGCAGCTGAAAGTCATCCAGGAAGCGATATCATTGACAGTTTTCACAATCGTTGTCACTTTTCTTTTTAAGGGACAGCCTCTCCAATGGAACCATTTGGCGGCGTTTGCCTGCCTGATTTTGGCAGTTTTCTTCGTTTTTATTAAATAATTCACACTTTTCTGAAAAATTTTGCAGAAAAATTTGGAATGTAAGAAAAAATGCCTACCTTTGTAATCCCAAACGAAGAGAGTGGTTCTCAAAACACTCAGTGAGGGAAAAACAATAAATGCTGGGTTCGTATAACGGTTAGTACTCAAGATTCTCAATCTTGCAATATGGGTTCGATTCCCGTACCCAGTACGAATTCAAAGACTTGCTGAAATTCAGCAAGTCTTTTTGTTTATACGTCTGTCCAGCCTGGGCGGACGATACAGACATTTCTGCCCCCATCCCTACCAAGCCCTAAGGAGGGTCCTGGGATCAGGGGAAAACGGAAAACCCCAATCCCCTATACAAGGCCAGAAGCGGATTCTCGATTCTCACTGAGGAATGTTTGACTTTTCGGACAACCTCCCCCCT
>FR890621.1:4504-6392 GCA_000435075.1 Bacteroides sp. CAG:770
CTCCCCCCTCTGCGGAGAGTTCTGGCAGACGCTCATCAGGAGAATACCATAATCTGTTTCGTACCTGACCACGCCTGCATGACATTGACAGTGCCCAAGGCAGGACGACGCCACGGCCACCTTTGTAATTCATTGATAATCAAGTATCATTTATTTTAAGCGTGGATTTCCGATGATTTTTTGGGCACTAATCCACACGCAATTTTACAACTACCTACAAATCAGACTGTTACAAAAATCAATGTGGCACCGTCCCGACGGAAAGCAAAAGTACGGAACAGCGGGACACAAGGTTCTCCCCTGACCTGGGCAAGATTGGCGACCATTCCAGGGGACAATTTAATATTGTCAATTTTAAACTATTATCGAACTAACTCCAAGGATATTGTATATTATTCCACATATCTTGCTATATTTGCCAAAGTTGACATTGAAAACTTCAAGATCGTTTCATCATAACAATAACCAATCTAAGATAACAACAAATATGAAAGAGCGGGAATCCAACATTGAGGCCGCCAGAATCCTTGCAATGATTCTAGTGGTACTTGTTCATGCAAACTACTTTTCACTGGGAGGCATTGACAGAAGCGATATAATCGCATCTCCTTCTTCCTCATTCATGAGAATGTTTTTCGAGCATCTATGCATAGTAGGAGTCAATCTGTTCGTGCTGATTTCCGGCTGGTTTGGAATCAGGCCAACAGTCAAAGGCGCAATCTCGTTGCTGTATCAGGTCCTGTTCTATTCAATATTGATATTGGCTGCGGGCATCATTATCGGCATCCCTATCCCAGAAGGTGGAATGAAAGAAGTATTTTACTTCGGTTGTTTTTATTGGTTCATTCCTGCATACCTATGTCTTTATGTATTATCTCCAATCCTTAATTCCTTTATCGAGCATTCTACAAGAAATCAACTGCTCCATGTTTTAATTGCCTTTTTCTTTATAGAGTTCATATATGGATGGATCACCAATAGTGCGTCATTTGACGGAGGATACTCCACCCTATCATTCATCGGATTATACCTACTTGCAAGGTACGTCAATAAATATTCCGACAAACTAAAGTCTATTAACCCAATGGTGAGCCTCGGAGGTTATTTCATCATGACCATTATCCCTACAGTCATCGCTTTCTTCGGAATTAAATACATCGGACACGGTCTCTCTTCATACAAGTATTGCTCCCCATTTGTAATATCAGCATCCCTATTTTTATTCCTCTTCTTTCAGAAGTTCTCTTTTAAAAACAAGTTTATTAACTGGGTGGCTTGCTCTGTATTCTCCGTATATATTGTGCACCTGAACCCCATGATTGTTCCATTCTTCACAAAGACACTTAAAAGCGCATATGAAACACTTGACGGATTCACATATTGCATTATCGCGGTCTGCTTGGCCGTGCTTCTATGCTTGGTCTGCGCTGTCATTGATAAGGTCAGGATATCATCCTGGAAGTTTATAGTATCATCCGTATCCTCTATTCTGCCACAAAAAAAAGAAACAGTTTCATAGGCTACTTCAAAACGTAAAATCAGCAAGTCAGACAGCTGATTTCCGTAACCGGCCACGCCTGCATGACATTGACAGTGCCCAGGGCGGGACGACGCCACGGCCACCTTTGTAATACATTGATAATCAGGTGTCATTTATTTTAAGCGTGGATTTCCGATGATTTTTTGGGCACTAATCCACACACACTTTTACAACCACCTACAAATCAAACTGTTACAACAATCAATGTGGCACCATCCCGACGGAAAGCAAAAATACGGAACAGCGGGACACAAGGATCTCCCCTGACCAGGACAAGACTGGCGACCATTTCAGGTGAAAAATCCTATCCCCTATACAAGGCCAGAAGCGGATTCTCGATTCTCACTG
>FR890622.1:0-1630 GCA_000435075.1 Bacteroides sp. CAG:770
TCGAGTCAACCAAAATCAGGAAAATACAATTTGTCCGGAAAAACCCACCTGTTTCCGGACAAAATATGTCTGAAAGTCTATTCGGAAGCCTGTCCGTAAGACAAGCCTGTGAGAGCCAGTTCAAGAACATATTTTGAACGCATACTGGGAGCATATTTTGAACGCATGGCCGGGTGCTTATCCGGGAGTGTGTCCGGTAATCAGTTTCGGGAGGCGACATTTGTGACGCTCACTGATGTCTGTTCACAGATTTTAAGGCTCCCGATTTCATAGTCCTGATGCCTGCCACGGCTCCGGCTAACAGATTAGCCATGAAGCAGTTCCACGCCGGAGGCTAGAGCAGCGGGGCGAAGAGGCGGATGACCTTCTGGAGGAACTTCTGGTACCATGGACGGGCGGTCCAGTCCTCCAGAGTAACCTCGTGAGAAGCCTCCATGTCCTTCATGAAAATCGCCTTGTTCACTTTGGCTGCAGTAATGTCGTAGATATAGGCATTGAGTTCATAGTCAATGTTGAAGCTGCGGAAATCCATGTTGGCCGAGCCTATCTCGGAAAGATAATCGTCACTGACGAAAGTTTTGGAATGGATGAAACGGCCGGAACGCTCATAAATCCTGATACCCGCTTCCAGACACTCGGTAAAATACGACCTGTTGGCCGGGCCCATGAAACTCAGGTCAGCCTTCTTCGGAACCATGACTCGGACATCGACACCGCTGAGGGCTGCAGACTGCAACGCCTGGAGCATCGGCTCGGGAGGAACGAAATACGGAGTCTGAATATAAATGTATTTCTTGGCATTCTGCACGGCCCAGACCGCGCCCATATTGATATTCGGCCACCTGGATTCAGGCTCGTCAGGAACAATCTGAATCAGACGGTTACGTCCCTTGAGCTTGAAACTCATATCGAGGCTCTGAATCGGAGTCTTGGCAAGAGCCTCGGCGATTCCGTTTCCCTCCACCTCGTCATAGTCAGGAAAAGAGACATTGACCTTATCCGCGGCAGCGACCTTGAGAGACTCCGATGGTGCGGCAGCATTGACAGACCCGGACACAGAAACATTGACAGAATCCGTTGCGGCAGCATTGACCTGATCCGTTGCGGCAGCATTGACAAGACTCTTCGCCGAATCATTGGACGGCAGAGCCGGCTGTTCCGCGCACATCGGGAAATACTTCGAGAAGTCATTGTCAATCTCGCCGTCGGCAGTTATCCACGTATTGAGGAAACTGTACTGGAGACCGGCTACCGCATTGCCCGTGATGCGCATATGGGTGTCACGCCAGCGGACAAAATAATCATCGCTGATGTTCATGCCTCCGGTATAGCCGATTTTGCCGTCAATGACAACTATCTTCCTGTGGTCGCGGTAGTTAAGCTGCGTGACCATGTTCACGAAAGGCCAACGCGGCTTGGTGAACTTCTCCACCTGGACGCCCGCCTTCTTCATCTCGTTATAATAGCCCGGAAGGATGGCGATATTGGCGATATTCTCATGAATGAATCTGACCTTGACACCCTCACGCGCCTTCTGCATGAGCATTTCCTTTATCTGCTGGCTGCCCTTGTCCTGACGGAAATAAAAATATTCCATGTGGATATGGTCCTTGGCATTCCTGAGGTCTTC
>FR890622.1:1649-15815 GCA_000435075.1 Bacteroides sp. CAG:770
CATTCCTGAGGTCTTCCATCAGCAGCTCGAACTTGCGGTGGCCTGACGTGATGATTTCCAGACCGTTACCATCAGTCACACAGGTAGAGCCATCCGATGCGAGAAGTCTTGTCAACGGCCTGTATTCCTTACGGACCTGACTGTCCTTTTCATGACCGAAGAGAAGTCTGAATACACGTTTGTCAGCACGTTCACCGAAAACTTCTATGAACTTCTTGTGCTTGTACTTGAAATACCAGGACTGGCGGAAATTGATGCCGACCATGAAATACAGCAGCAGGCCGACGACAGGGAGCAGGGCAATGATAAGAAGCCACGCTATTTTTTTGGAAGAATCACCATCATCGAAAATGATAACCACTACGGTACCGATTATCAGCAATACCAGAAAAACTGAAAAAATAAGCCCAAGCACTGTCATTGTCAAAGTGTATTAGAAACAATCCGAAATGTAACGAATTTTCGGAAAGTTTCCAACAGCGCGACAACAGCCGGACCGACAAAGAGACGTCGGGAACATAAGTCGGCCCCTAAGGAATATCGCGTTCCGAAAGTGAAACTCCCAAATGGATGAAGGTCAATGCTACCCTTTGCAGAAAACCACGAGGAAAAGGAACCAATAATCCTTGAAGACGCGCCTGAAGACAACAAGGGCACGCTGCATCTCCGTCGCAACGCGGCGCTGTGTAACATTATGAGCCTCAGCAATATCCTTATATGACAGGCCCTTGATTTTCGCGTCAATGAAAATATTGTATGCCAGAGTAGGCAGTTCCCTGCGGCACTGCTCCAGGCAACCGGAAAGATCGGCATTGAAAGCAGCCATATCAGACGCCGTATCGGACAGTATGCTGATGTTTTCAGCCATAATGGCGGAATCGCGGATGTTGTCCCTGATGCGTGCGCGGTTGCTCGACTGGCGGAGATAATAAAGGCACTTGTTCAGGATGACCCTGGAAAAATACCATCTGGCATTGGCAACCGTAATCGTGTCCCTGTTTTCCAGAATGTAAAGAACGCTCTCCTGAAAAATGTCCTCGGCCACATCCCGGTCGTGCAGGTAAGAAAACGCAAGAAGGACAAAACTGGACTTGTCGGAGTACAGTTTCATCAGTTCCTCGGGTGTTATCTTATGCAGTTCTTCTGCCATTACTATCGGTTTCCCACAAAGTTAGATGTTTTTTTAGAATTAAGCACCAGAAACGCTTAAACCTGCAAAAGTGGAAATTTTTCAAAAAAAAAGTGAAATTTCCGCGTAAGGATTGTTTTCAGAAGCAACATATATATGTGCGCATCCGGAAAAGCACACCGGAAACAGCAAGGCAGGCACAGAACAGAATAACACGATTAATGACATGAAGCAGTTCAAGCAAGACGATATTTTCAGATTTTTCATAGGCGAATTCACTGACAATGAAGTGAATGAGCTGAATTCCTGGCTCGAAGCATCAGAACAGAACAAGGCCTTGTACCGCAAAGCCCATGAAATGTTCGACGCCGTGCTGATATGCAGCATGGAAGACGCAGAGAAAGCAGCCGAGACGAAAAAGAAGAGAAGCAGAGTCTTCAGAATCGCAGCCGCCGTCATTGCCAATGCTGCAGCCATTGCCTGCATTTTCTTCCTCGCCCACAATATCGAAGTCAACAAGATAGACAGCAAGCTCGCAAATTCATTGACAACTATCGAAGTTCCTGCAGGACAGCGCATTGACCTGACACTGGAGGACGGAACGAAGGTCAAGATGAACTCCGGTGCGGTCCTCAGTTACCCTGCGATGTTCAGAAAGGACTCGCGCGAGGTCAATCTCAGAGGAGAGGCGTTCTTCGAAGTGAGCCACAACAGCGCACGCCCGTTCACCGTCCACACCTTCGCGTCCGACATCAGAGTGCTCGGAACGAAGTTCAATGTCAATGCCGATGAGGAGATGAACCAGTTCACCACGATTCTTCTGGATGGTTCAGTAAAAGTCACAAGCGCTGCCGACAACAACGAATATATCATAATGCGCCCATCCGACGTGGTTTCCATGGTGGACGGACACCTTATATATAAAGGACGTTATTCACATTCCGATGTAAGCTGGACAGAAGGCATCGTCGTACTGGACGGACTGAGCTTCGACAAGCTCATCCGCAAACTGGAGAACGCATACGGAGTCGATATTGTCATTGACAGGGAAAACATTCCTGCGATGGACGGCATCACAGGCGAAATCCGAATTTCGGACGGCATTGACCACGCCATGAAAGTGCTCCAGCATATCGCTCCATTCAACTACTCCCGGGACCCTCTCACAGGAAAAATCCACATCCGCTAAAGTTCCCTCGCGACAACCAAGCGGAATGGCACGTTAATAACTGAATATTAAAACATTTTAATAAGGGACTAATAATTTCAAACCAAATTTCACAAAACATGAAAAAAAGACAAAGTATTCTGCAAAAGATGCGCGGTCTGCTCTGTTTTCTTCTGCTTTTCGCATTGACGGTCAATATGAACGCCCGTCCGCAGGCAGACACAAGAATAACATTGAAGCTCGACAATGTCACATTGACAAAGGCGATGAATGAGATCAAGCAGCAGTCAAGATTCCTTTTCATCAACAAAGGCGTTGACGCCAGCAAAATCGTCAGCATCAATGTTGAGAGCGAAACCATCAACAACGTCTGCAAAGCCCTCTTCACTCCTGTCAATGTCGCTTTCACCATCGAAGGTAACAACATTATCATTACCAATGCCAATGTCAATGACAAGAAAGGCGGCCCTGTAACCATCACAGGAACAATCCGCGACGCATCCGGCGGACCTGTACCGGGAGCCGGTGTCGTAGAAAGCGGCACAACTAACGGAACCGTCACCGACCTTGACGGAAAATACTCTCTCCGGGTTTCAGACAAAGGCGTGACCATCGAAGTCAACTGCCTCGGCTACGAGCCTGCAAAATTCGAAGTCGGCAACGCAACTGTTTATAACACAGTACTTCACGAGGAGTCCCTTTCACTCGAAGGAACAGTCGTTACCGCCCTCGGTATCAGAAAAGAGGAAAAATCCCTTTCATACAACGTCCAGAAGGTCGGCGGCGACATTATCAATGCCGTAAAAGAGGCCAACTTCGTGAACTCTCTCCAGGGTAAGGTAGCAGGTCTCCAGATCAACCAGAGCGCTTCAGGTGCCGGCGGTTCTACCAGAGTCGTGATGCGTGGTCTGAAGTCCATCACCAGAAGCAACAACGCACTTTACGTGATCGACGGTATCCCTATGCCAGACCTCAGATCTTCACAGTCAGCAGGTATCTATGAGACTCCGGACGGAGGTGACTTCGAGGGTATTTCCAACCTCAACCCTGAGGATATCGAGTCGATGTCAGTCCTCTCAGGTGCTTCTGCTGCAGCACTTTACGGTGCACAGGGAGCAAACGGTGTAATTCTCATCACTACCAAGAAAGGTCAGGAAGGAAAAATCCGTGTAAATTACTCGAACAACACGACTTTCTCCGCTCCGTTCGTTACTCCTGAATTCCAGAACATCTACGGAACAGCTGCCACGGAGCCTTCCATGAGCTGGGGCAACAAACTTGAGACACCTTCCACATACAACCCTCTCGATTTCTTCCAGACAGGTTTCAATACCACCAACTCGATTGCACTGTCTGCCGGAAACGAGCGTTCTCAGACCTATGTATCTGCTGCAACATTGAACTCACGCGGTATCATCCCGAACAATACCTACAACAGATACAACTTCACGGTGCGCAACACCACTGAACTCGTGAAGGACAAGCTTACTCTCGACGTGAGCGCAAGCTACATGCGTCAGTACAAGCGCAACCCTACAGTCCAGGGTCTGTATCACAACCCTCTTGTAGCGACATGGCTTTTCCCACGTGGAGACGATATAACCAAGTACCAGATTTATGAGAGATACGATGCCAATGCCGGCTATATGAAGCAGTTCTGGCCGTTGGAGTTCGTCGATGGTGTCGAGAACCCTTACTGGGAGACCAACAGGGAGCTGTTCGAGAACACCGCCCACAGATACACCCTCTCAGGAACATTGAAATGGAACATCACCAAATGGATGTCCGTTACTGGCCGTGCCCGTCTGGACAACACCGTAATGAACTATACCAGAAAGATTTACGCTTCTTCCAACAAACTCTATGCTTCCGAGTTCGGTAACTATCAGGACAACACCATCATGCACAACAACTTCTATGGTGACATCCTCCTTACCATTGACAAGAAATTCGTTGACGACAAACTTTCATTGACAGCGAACCTCGGTGCCAGCCTCGTGGACGACAAGAACAAGGCTTCCGGATTCGAGGGCCATCTCGCAACCGTAGCCAACAAGTTCTCTGTCTATAACATCAGCATGACCCACTCACAGACAAAGCCTTACGCAGACCGTTGGCACGATCAGAACCAGGCTGTCTATGGAACACTCCAACTCGGATGGAACGGAATGGTCTATGTAGATGGAACTGTTCGTAACGACTGGTCATCACAGCTCGCGTTCACTCCTAACCAGAGCGTATGCTACTACTCAGCAGGTCTTTCAGGCGTCATCTCTTCCATGGCTGACCTCTCAGGTGCAGGAATTTCATTCCTCAAGGTACGCGGTTCATACTCTACCGCAGGTAACCCTCCTCAGAGATTCATCACCGGAGTCAACACTCCTCTCACCGTCGGCGGAAACATTTCCTCTGACACATACGCACCGGCAAAGAACCTCAAGCCAGAGCTCACAAAATCTTACGAGGCCGGTCTCAATGTCAAGTTCCTCGAAGATATGTTCGACCTCGACGTGACTTACTACAACGCGACAACCTACAACCAGCTCTTCCAGTATGACGCAGCACCATCGACCGGCTACAAGCAGGCTTACATCAACGCAGGTAAGGTCAACAACTATGGTGTCGAGCTTTCATTCGGCTTCAAGCACACATGGAGAAACTTCTTCTGGGGTTCTACCGTCACATGGTCAATGAACCGCAACAAGATCAAGGAGCTCGTTCCAGAAGGAACTCTCGACGTCACGGGAAAACCTGTCAATGTAGATGAGGTCAATATGGACTACGGCGGATACCGCATGAAAATCAGAAAGGGCGGTTCTATCGGCGACTTCTATGTAACAGGTCTCAAGACTGACGACTACGGAAGAATCTATGTTGACCCTAACACCAACACCATCACTCTCGACCCTGACACATGGATCTACGGTGGAAACACTGAGGCCAAGTCAAGACTCGGATGGAGCAACAACTTCTCATTCAAGGGAGTCAACCTGTCAGTTCTCATCGACGCAAGAATCGGCGGCCGCGGAGTTTCTGCAACACAGGCTATGCTCGACAGATTCGGAGTTTCAAAGAATTCCGCTGATGCCCGCGCCGACGGCGGCGTATGGATTTCCGCTGACCAGAAACTTCCGGACGTGAAGACATTCTACGCAAACAATGGTAACGGTATGTCAATGCTTGCAAACTATGTATATGACATGACCAATATCCGACTCAGAGAGGTGTCTCTCGGATACGACCTTCCTACCTCATGGTTCAAGGACAAAGTCGGAATGTCAGTATCAGTAGTAGGACGCAACCTTTGGATGATTTACAACAAGGCTCCTTTCGATCCTGAGCTCACGGCATCTACAGGAACATACTACCAGGGAATCGACTACTTCATGCAGCCAAGCACAAGAAACATCGGTTTCAGCGTTAAACTTCAATTCTAAAATTCGGAAAGATGAACAACAATATAATTAAATACGGATTGGCAATCGCGGCTTCTGCTGTAGCTCTGGCATCCTGCACAAAGGATTTCGAGCGTTTCAACACGAACCCGGACGCAGTTCAGACTGTGGATGTCAAATCTTATATCACCACAATGGAGCTGGATGCTGTAATCCCTTGCAGCGATGAAGGCGCAAACCAGTTCCAGCGTGCATGCAACCTTATGGGAGATGCCTTCTCCGGCTATCTCTCCCCTACCCAGGCCTTCAACGGAGGTTCATACACTTGTACTTACGACCTAAACGGTACTGACTACAACAATGTACCTTTCAGCGTAGCTTTCACCAACGTGATGCCAGCATGGCTGAACCTCAAGTACGCTTATGAGAACGGCAACCTCGACGAGGGTTCATGGGCTATTGCAGAGGTAATCAAAGTGCTTACAATCCAGCGCGTTACCGATATCTATGGTCCGGTTCCGGTATCTCACTTCGGAGAAGACAGCAACCCGTACGAGTCTCAGGAGACCGTTTACAAGAACCTCTTCAATGACATTGACAAGGCTATCGAAGTTCTCGAGTCCTATGCAGCGGCTTCCGCAGGTTCCAACACGACTCCTCCACTCGGTTCAGCAGATATCGCGTACGCTGGAAACTATGCTTCACGTTCAGCAGATATCGTTTACGCTGGAAACTATGCTTCATGGCTCAAACTCGCGAACTCCGAGAAACTCCGTATGGCGATGAGAGTACGTTTCGTGGAGCCGGAACTCGCAAAGAAGGCAGCTGAAGAGGCTGTAGAAAGCGGTGTCATGTCCGCAGCATCTGACGGGGCAAAGCTTGCTTCCACTCAGACAATCCAGGTATTCAACCCTCTCGAGGAGGTCTGGAACGCCTATACCGATACCAGAATGGGTGCTACCATTGATGCTTATCTCAATGGTTATGAGGACCCCAGACTTCCGAGATACTTCAAGGAGGCAACCGTTGACGGCGCCGGATACCATGGCGTGAGAAGCGGAGTGAAGGACATGCTTAAAGCCCATTATCTCGGTCTTTCCGTTCCTAACGTTGCCAAGAACACTCCGGTCATATGGATGCTCGCTTCCGAGGTTGCATTCCTCCAGGCAGAGGGCGCACTTCTCGGATGGAACATGGGTGACACAGCTGAGAACTTCTATAAGAAGGGTGTAGAACTTTCATTCCAGGAGAACAACGTAAGCGGTGCAGATGCTTATCTCTCAAGTGACAAGACACCTGCATCATTCGATGACAAGAACACCGGTTCCAAGAAGAACAATGCCGACAAGCCTTCTACAGTAACGCCTAAGTGGGACAATGCCGCAAGCGCGGAAGAGAAACTTGAGAAGATCATCACCCAGAAATGGATTGCAATGTATCCTAACGGACAGGAGGCCTGGTCCGAGTTCCGCCGCACAGGTTATCCTAAGGTTATCCCTGTAGTGAACAACCTCAGCAACGGAACCATCGACACCGACATCCAGGTAAGGAGAATGACATTCCCGAGATCCGAGTATGCGAACAACGCTGCGGCTGTCAAAGAAGCCACGTCACTCCTCGGCGGTGCCGACAACGGCGGAACAAAACTCTGGTGGGACAAGAAATAATCTAATAATCAAACAAAATGAAAAATATCATAAAATATACGGTCGCAGGTCTTTTGGCTGCATTCTGTATCACCGGATGTTCTGACTGGGTAACCCCTGAGAGGGTTGTCATCCAGAATCCGGAGGAGCAGTCACCTGTTCTTCGTGACAATGCCTATTACGAGGCTCTGCGTGCATACAAGCAGACAAAGCACAAACTTGCATTCGGATGGTATGGCTCCTGGACAGCTGTCGGAGCTTCTTACCAGACAAGACTCCAGAGCGCACCTGACTCTATGGACATCATCTCCATCTGGAGCCAGTGGCACTCATTGACCCCTGAACAAATTGCCGACAAGGAGGCAGTCCAGAAAATCAAAGGTACCAAGGTTATCTTTACCATTTTCCTCAACAACCTTCCTGACGAGTTCAAGATAGACGGCCAGACCACGGACGAAGGCATTGAAAATTTCGCAAGGTCTTATTGCCGCGACTCTATCAACAAGTACAACTACGATGGTATCGATATCGACTACGAGCCAGGTTATGGTGCTTCAGGTGAGTTCGTGGGGCACAACAATGAGCAGTTCAAGAAACTCATTACCGCGATGAGCCAGTATGTAGGACCTAAGTCAGGTACCGGCAAGCTTTTCACCATCGACGGTGTTCCATACGCTGTTCATACAGAGTGTGCCGAGCTCTTCGACTATGGTATCGTACAGGCTTACCAGTCAACAGATTACCGGGACCTCCAGAGCCGCTTCGACGAGGCTGCCGCAAAAGGCTGGAAGCCTGAGCAGTACATCTTCACAGAAAACTTCGAGTCTTACTGGAAGACCGGTGGCGTGACCCACTCTACAGCTGAAGGCGAGACCGTGAACTCTCTACTCGGCATGGCGAGATTCAACCCTAGCCAGGGCTTCTGCGCAGGATTCGGTTCATATCACATGGAGTACGAATATGCTCAGTCATCGATGCCTTACAAATACATGCGTAGGGCTATCCAGGATGTAAACCCTGCAGGCGGAGCCATCAAGGTCAAGCTTAGCAGCAGCTGGTATCAGACCAAGACTTTCCTCATCGAAGATGACGGTTCATTGACCGGAAGCAACGATGCCGCATTCTCAGTAGGCTTCGCACGCCCGATTTCAAGAGACATCACTTTCAATGTCAAAGTGGACAACTCCCTTGTAGCCGCATACAATAAGGGAAACGGAACAGCTTACCAGACTTTGGACCCGTCAGAAGTGACAGTTGCTCCTCTGACCGCGACAGCAGAGTCATTCACATCTGAAGAGAACAAGATCACATTCAGCACCAAATCCCTCAAGAAAGGCAAGTACCTCATACCGGTCGCCGTGGAAGTTCCTGAAGATTCCGAGTTCATGGTGGATGAAGATATCGTATTCTACATCTTCATCAATGTTGCCGCTGTCAATGTAGATGTCAATGCTACATCGGTTACCGGTGTCAAGATCGAGCCGACAGACAGCTGGAACTTCAACTGCTACCAGCAGTACTATACTGACGGGGCAAACGGAGTATGGGATGAAGATGCATCACAGATGTTCGACGGAAAGTTCGATTCAGGCTGGTACACATACGGTTACTACTATGCATGGGGCTTCGGAGGAAACTTCATCGTAGAAATGGACAAAGAGTACGAAGTATCTGGTTTGCGCTGGTATATCCTGTACGATGGTGATTCCAATCAGGAATGTGTCGATGTCCAGTACAGCAATGACAGAACGAACTGGGAATCTGCTCTCGCAGGCACTACTTTCACTCCGCACATCAACACAGATGAGGCTGCGGCAAACAAGAGTTACAAGTGCTTCCAGTTCAAGAAACCTGTCAAGGCCAAATATCTCAGAGTAATCATCGGTCAGATGGGAGAGGAAGAATTCACAAGTATGAGTGAAGTCGAAATTTATGCTCCCGCAAAATAAAAATATAGAACAACATGAAATTCAATAAATTATATCTTGCGATGGCTGCAGCGGCACTTGCTGCCTGCACCAATCCGGTAGAGCCTTATGACGCCATCTATATGACAGATGCGCAGATAAGTCAGGACAAGTCAATCACCATTGACATTACTCCTGACGGCACCGCCATCACTGTATCATCTTCAGTCAATGCGACTGAGGATATACAGGTCGAGCTCGGGGTTGACGCGGCACTTCTCGAAGGTTACAACAAGAAGTACGAGAAGAACTATCTTCCTGCTCCAGAAAGCAGCTACTCACTCAGTTCAAACACTACTGTCATCAAGGCCGGACATAACATGTCAGAAGCCGTTGACCTCACAGTGAACAGTACCGAGGAATTCAAGGAAGGAAGCACATACTGCATTCCTGTGACCATCCGTTCTACAAGCGCGATGAAAGTTCTCGAGGCTTCCAGAACACTCTTCGTTGTCCTCAAGACCCCTGTAATCAGCAAGGCTATCTACCTCGGATCCAACATCTATAGGGTGGATTCATTCAAGCAGGAAAGTTCTCTTGCAGCACTTCCTCAGGTGACGATGGAGGCCAGAGTCTATGTTGAAAGCTTCGCAAGCTGGGATCCGTACATCAGTTCCATCATGGGTATCGAAGGTGTGTTCGGAGTACGTTTCGGTGACGTGAAGGTGTCTCCTAACGCAGTCCAGATCTGCCACGATTCATATCAGCCTGCTGCTGAGAGCCATAAGTTCGACACCAACAAATGGTATCACATCGCAGCTGTCTGGAGCGGTTCGACATTCGACATTTACATCGACGGCCAGTATGCTACCGGCGTTCCTGTAGGTGGAGAAACCATCAACCTCACCAGTGACAACTCCGGCGGATTCTATATCGGAGCATCTTATGGCGGAGGCCGTCCTCTATATGGCTATGTCGCAGAGGTCCGCGTATGGACAAGGGCTCTGAGCCAGAGCGAAATAGCAAACAATATGAACTATGTGGATCCTCAGACGGAAGGTCTGCTGGCATATTGGAGAATGAATGCTTACGAACCACGTGAAGGTGGCGGAAACATCGTAAAGGATGAGACCGGACACGGACACGATGCCGTCGGAGGAGCAAACACTCCTAAGATGATGGATACAAAGTGGTTGTAGTCCCTATCTTTCGCAAGTTACGTTTAAGTACACATTCAAAAAAAAACTCACACTCTACGAGCATGATTTTCATTTCATGCCCGTAGTTTTTTTATTGCAGACCGGCTGAAACAACCCGCCATGCGACCTGATATTGTCTCCGTGGAATCACAGTATGTCCAGATACCGAAGACAAGCGAAGTATGGACAATTTTCACGTGAAATTATGTTCTAAAAGTTTGATTTTACGGAAAATTTCAGCTGTCTGCAAATTCGACGTATTGGAATTGAGAAAATTAAATCATAGCTTTGGAATGGACACAATGACGTCCGACAGTACTTAATATTCACCCGAAGTCCGCCAAAAACCAACCGAAACGGCGGCTTCAAATCATTACTCCGACTATGAAGAAAGGATTTCTGATGCTTATGGCCGCAATCTTTCTGGCATTCGGCTGCGACAAGAACAAGAACACTCCCCAACCGGCACCTGGGGAAAAAGACGGAATCACAAATCTAAGTGCAAACGGTACGGCTAACTCGTACATGGTTCCAAAGGCTGGAAAGTACAAGTTCGATGCGACAGTGATGGGTAACGGAGTTTCAACAAGAGGCATCAACGCACAGACATTGACCCCGGCGACAGCTGAACTCCTATGGCAGGACACCAAAGGCGTAGTTTCCGGAATCGAGATAAAGGACAACACTATAGTTTTCGATGCAGGCGAAGCTGAAGGCAATGCGGTAATCGCTGCCAAAGATGCTTCCGGCAAGGTAATCTGGAGCTGGCACATCTGGAGAACAGCCTACAACCCTGCTGACAATGCATCTGCTCACGAATTCAACGGAGTTGTCTGGATGACCCGCAACCTCGGTGCAAAATCCGACACATGGGATGAAATCGGAAACGCCAAGGGTCTGATGTACCAGTGGGGAAGAAAAGACCCGTTCCCTAGCCTTGACGGATGGACGGACAACGGCAACTTCACTGTTTTCAACGAGGCCGGAGACGATATCACTGAAAGTATAAAAACTGAAGTGGTCAGCGCATCTGACAACCTCGGCAACTCCATCTCAAATCCTACCACGTTCTACAGCGGCGTAAGAGGAGCTGACGGAAACGGCCCATACGACTGGATTACCACAGAAGACTATTCTCTCGGCAACGATTACCTCTGGGAGGCTGAAGGAACAGGAGCGAAGACTCTCATGGACCCATGCCCTCCCGGATACAGAATTCCAGCGAATATTCTCTATAAAGGCTTGAACAACAACAGTTTCCCTCTCGCCGACGACATCAATGGCGGAAGATACCATGACAAGATGGGCTATTTCCCTCCATGCGGAAGCAGAGGATTCGAGGGCGGCACCTGGTTCGCCGTAGGACTCTACACCGACTATTGGTCAAGTACCGCCATGGAAGACGGTTGGGCAGGACTTCTCCATGGTCTGGAATCGAACATCAACCCTAAGGGCAAGACCTACCGCGCAGCCGGCGCAGCCGTAAGATGCGTGAGCGAAGCCCGCAACGGCGAAGAGCCTTCATGGGACAAGGCTGATGTCACTATCAATGCCATTGACGCCATCGAGACCGCATACATCAAGAACAACGGAAGCGACGGTTCAGCAAACTACTACTTCGGATTGACAAATACCAACTCTTATACAGTGAATGACAAGGGTCTGTATGTTCCTGGAGAAGGCGGGGAAATCGTATTCTTCGACATTTACGGTGCTCCTAGCAAGGACTCCGAGAATGCTATCCTTCCTGAAGGCACCTACACTCTCGGAAGTATGAGCAACAGCGGAACTGCTGATACTGAATACACCCGCGAGCATTACTCTATCGACGGACAGCTTGCATTCTACGAGTTCACCGACGGAGAAATCAAGGTTACACATACACCTTCAGGCTACCATATCGAGGCTCTGATGACACGTAATGACAGTCAGGTTATCAAGGTCGTTTATGACGGAGCCATCAAGTTCGTGAACAGAGGCGCGCCTGACGTCGGCACAGTAATTACAAATCCTGTCGATGTCACCTTCACTATCGCTGACATCGTTTACGAGCACTCTTCGACGACTGATGACAAGTATGACAGATACTCCATCAATCTCTTCGCCGGCGAAATGCAGGGCGAGGCAGTGCTTACCAATGGTTACGCGGTTCACATTGACCTCTTTACGGATCCTTTCTCAAGCAAGGGTAACGTTCAGTTGAAGCCTGGTACATATAAGGCAGGAAATGAATTCAAGGCGGGAACATACATGCCTGGAGCATACTATAACCTCATGGGAGTTCCTCTCTACGCAGGTACCTACTGCATGGAAGTAAGACCTACCAATACCGCTGTCCTCTACGGACTCATCCAGAAGGGCGACATCAAGGTGGAAAGAAGCGGGGACAACTATGAAATCACCATCGACTGTGTTTCAGAGGACGGCGTTTCCATCAAGGGTAAGTTCCCTATGGGCGAAGCGAACCTCAGGGATAACTCTCCTAACCTGCCTGATGGCGACTGGAACAGTATTCTCCGCGAGGACAAGACTTTGATTTTCAATGAGACAGATGATATCTTCTCTTACATGAACCACTATTGCTATGATGACCACAGCGAGTATGAAATCATCGTGAACAACCATACTTCTGACGAATCATTCTACCTCTCGGTTGTAGCTGCTGCCAATGCTTCAAGTCCTGTCGGAACATTCACGACTCCTAAGGATGCGTCAAACCCTACCATCGGAGAGTTCCGTCCGGGATATCGTGATTTCTCAGCATTCAAGGACACATGGTGCTACATGACATTCGATTCAGACGGCTATGAGGCCGGCGGTGCCCCTGCAACTGAAGGCACAATCACCATCAAGGATGCAGGTGACGGCAAATACACAATCGAATTCGAATTGAAGGACGACGCCGATCCGAAGCACACTATCAAGGCTCTCTGGACAGGCAAGTTCAACAAAGAGAACGAATACAGATAATAACCTATCATAACATATCCCAAAACCCCGGTTCCGCTGATTGCAGAACCGGGGTTTCTTTTGCCTGCCGGTGACAATGTCAACACTTTGATTTCACAAAAACCAATCCTGATTTTATGACAGAATCAGTCAAGGTTGGAAGCGAGGGCAAGTACACAATTGGACTTATCGACAAGGACAAAATCAATTATATTACGGCTATGAATACGGAACGGGACACTTACAATCAGAGTATGCGCGTGAGACGCTTACCGTTCTCTCCACAATTATTTTCGACCCTCTTGACATATGTTAGTTTTGGCTTCGCTGCTATAATATACTGCATGTCAATATATTACATGCTAATATGGAGCTAAGCGCTCCTGCCAAGACCCCATTTCGATGCAACCTCTTGGCTCTCTTATAACAGGATAACTTTCTGATAATTAATACGTAACGCCGAATTGCGGTTGCCAAGAGGTTCGAAAATCGAAGGCTTTGGCCAGACGACTTAAACGACTCAGCAGTTACGTGTTGATTTGTCTTGCAAGCGCGGTTCCGTTTTTCGAGAGACATCGTAACCAGCCGTGTTATCATTTGCCATTTATCTGTTCAGGTCAATGTCATATTGGCGTGGCCAGTCACGGAAATAATTCATCATCTAAACATAACTGGCCGGCAGGGGACGTCGGAGCGGCGTAGCCGCCCATGGCTTCGTGAATGGGAGGGGCCCGCCGCGGTAGCGGTGGGAGGGATAGCCCCAACGGGGCGTA
>FR890623.1:0-11338 GCA_000435075.1 Bacteroides sp. CAG:770
TGACCTCTCTTTTGGTGATGTCCAGAATAACGGAAGTCCGGTGGCTGTCCCGCCGCGTCCTCCTTTCCACCGTCCCGCCATTGTCCATTTTGAACTGTCATTGACACTGATTATCTTTGCGCGTTCAAATCAATGCCAGAAATTATGTTGAGGTCAATGCTATTGGTCGGTGCCGGAAGTTTCATCGGTGGCGCACTCCGCTATCTTGTGTCAACAGTCCTGCATCCTGTCGGCCGGTTCCCGATATCCACATTTGTTGTCAATGTCATCGGATGCCTGTTGATAGGTCTCCTCTGTGGCCTTTTCTCGAAATATTCCACCACGTCGAGCCATTATTGCCTATTGCTTACAACCGGCCTGTGTGGCGGATTCACCACCTTCTCCACGTTTGCCAATGAAAGCCTGTCAATGCTGCAATCAAGTGATTATCTGATGTTTACACTCTACATATCACTGAGCGTTGTCATAGGCATAATCGCTGTCATGCTTGGCTACAGTTTGACCAGGATAATCTGCTGAGCATCTCGTCTGAGATAGTCGGGACGGTCTGAGGGACAGTCTTGTGGTTTTTCCGTCGGTACAGTCAGGGGTACAGTCTTGTTGTTTTTAGGTCGTGACGACCATTTCAGTCTCCTGTCCTGATTCTGCCCTTGGAATGCCGGTCCAGTATTCGGATATGTCGGTATGATTGTCGGGACGGCGCCACGGCCCTGCTTGTAACTAATTGATAGTCAGGTATCAAAAATAATCGGTGTGGATTTTCGCCTAAAAAATCATCGAAAATCCACACCAAATTTTATATCTCTTTGAATATCACCACTTTAAGTTATCCCTCCATGGCATCGTCCCGCCGCGTCCGTGGGTACCTTTGACCTCTCTTTTGGTGATGTCCAGAATAACGGAAGTCCGATGGACGTCTCGCTGCGTCCGCCTGACTAGCCGCGTCACTTATGACCTCACGTAGTGCGGCAAATCTTCGGGAATGATCATTGAAATCTCACAGAGCCCGGCCACTACGCCGTTCTCTTTCCACGCGCTCTGGAAAATCATCTTGTGCGCACCATTCTTCTCGATAGTGTACGAGTTCGTTCCGCCAGTCTCAAGCAGCTTCCTGATGATGCCCATCGCGTGCTCGTTGTGGCAGTCGAACAAATTCATGCCGATGAGATTTCCGCGCTTCTTGTACTGCTCGATAGCCCTGTCATTCATATAGACGATAATTCCGTCCTTGTCACAAACTGTAATGGAACAATTCAGTTCCTTTGCCCAATCCGGTATCATAATTATTGTGTTTGACGCCTCGGAATGCTCGAAATCATCTCACCCTCCTCAGCAGTGGTTCATAAATAATCTTGTCAATGCTAAAGTTACGCGTTTTTCCAGATTTGTCAAATGCCCGCATATAAGATTCCGTCATCCATGGAGCACCGAAGCGTCCCAAAGTAGCAAGCCTACAATGTGCACCAGAACGTCACCAGGAACGGAATCGAAAAGTCCAGGATGAAACCGTGGAAAATCGAGACCGCTGAATACTGTTCGCCTGACGACGCCATGATAATAGGCAAAGTCGTGTCCATGGAAGTGACGCCTCCAGACGAAATCGGAGCGAGAGGTCCGAAAACTTTGGCCAGGACAGGCGACAGGAGCAAAGTGACCATCTCACGTATAATATTGGCCAGCAATGCGATAGTGCCAAGCTCCGCGCCCTTGTACTCGGTAATGAAAATACTGGAAAGAGAATAATAACCGAAGCCGGAACCTACCGCGAGGCAATCCAGCGGTGACCTGCCCGAAAGAATAAACGAAACCACAAGCGAACCGGTAAACGTGCCGAGCGCCGTTCCAAGCGGAAGCAACGCCATTCTCACGTCCAGAGACTTGAATTTCGTCACAATATTCCTGTCACTGCCGATGCCGATTCCGACACAAAGCAGAAGAGCGCAAAGCGCATAAAAAGTAAGGTCTCCGTCAATGATACTCTCCGGAACCATGCCCGAAAGACCAGCGGCGATGCCTAGAATAAAGAAGCCGACAATGATCAAACTACCTTTCATTTCGCAAAAAAAACTATCGTCAGAAAACCTGAAAAAACATGTTGACAGACATTGGTCAGTTCAGTGAACTATGCCTTTCTCCTCTTCTGTATGTACCTCCACAACAGCCATGCGCAGACGCAGCTGCCAAGAATACTTGCCACAGAGATTGCCATGGCATCCAGACCGAGGACAGGAAGAGCCGCGATAATCTTCTTATTGCCGCCTACCTCTACGCCGAGTAGGAACAATAGCAGCCAGATCAATACCGTAATGGCCTTTGACGTCCACGAACAGTCACGCTTTCTCAGAAGCGCACCGATGACGACACCGCCCAACATGAAACTTATGACAGTAAACATATTCCAACTATTTTATCCGATTTTGAACGTTATCAAACTTATTGAGCGCTATCACTCGTTAGAAGACTGCAAGCCCAACGCACTTTTCGTGCACGTTAGCTCACCATAAATCCCTCCCCTCGGGGAAGGGACTTGCCCTCGCCCATGCGGACTCCAAAAGCAGTGTCTCCCAAGTGCGCAGCCTGATTTACTTATCCGTAATAGGCCTGTGACGGGACTGGAGAAAAGATTTGCGGTTCCTTTCAAGCTGAGGAAAATCCTCCTTTGCCAATGCAAACTCACAGAATCTCTCCCAGATGTAATTTACAGCCTGAGCAGAAGGATGAACCATGTCTTCAGCATAGAACCTGTATGAACGCAGTTCATCCATCATAATCTCATATGCCGGAAAATAGCAACATTGGTCAGGATGCTTCCTGATGACTGAATCTTCGGCCAGGAGCAAAGTGCTCTTGCTCAGCTGGTTGCCGTGCGCACCATCCTTCATGTGACGTATCGGACTGACCGTTAAAATGAAACGCTTTGAAGGATACTTCTCCACAAGGGAATTGAGAAGAACCTCGCACATCTTCATAGAAAGGCACTCCCTGGTAAACTCCTTGGCATCACGCTTCAGGCAATTCGACACAACTTCTCCGGTAGCATTGACACGGAAAGTCCAGGCGGTGCCCAATGTGATGATGACGGTGGATGCCTTCTTGAAAAACTCCGAAGCCTCTGATAGCGAGGCATTTGCATCATTGACAAACTCCTCCTTCGTGCTCCTCGCCGCTGCGGTATGGTGGCTGAACGAACAGAAAAGCTCCGAACCGGCACCCATCTGGACGCACTCGTCCTCGCTGAAAGGGACGGCCGAATCCAGTCTGCGAATCGAATTGCAGACGGAGACAGGATTGTACAACGTCCCGAAAGGATTCACCATGACGTTGAAGCCCATGTCCTTCATTATGTTGCCGATGTTATCCGAAAAACAACTTCCAAGCAGCAGGATTCCATCACCGAAACCTATCTTAATGCTGCTTTCTTGAAATTCTACCGGAGTTTGTAACTTGATCATACCAAATATCTATTACTTCAAATCTTCTTCATAATACTCCGCGAAAGGCCATCCCGCAGACGTATAGAGGGGAATCATCGCGCCTGTCAGACGGCTGAGGAAATCCTGATATCCGGAAAGACTTGCAGGGGCAGACCATGCGACCTCCCTTATTTCATCCTGAGTATAGAATCCGCCATAAGGCTCACGTACCATGATGTCGATGTGGCGCTTGCCGACATTGAGCATATACGCCCCTCTGTCATTGATTTTATCCGAAACCGCGAGTCTCACAACCGAATTGCGGCCGCCTTTTGTCAATGTTATTCCGTTGTTTTTCAGGATTTTGGAAGAAAGTCCGATATAAGTATCGACCATATTGTCATTCTCAAGTGCTGAGACAGTAATCTCTGACTGGAGAGATACTTTTCCGGATAACTCCTTGATTTCCAATGGCTCCGGTACGATTTTCACTGCCGCTGATGCCAAAACTGAAACTGACATGAGCAGTGTGACCAAAAATAATTTGCTTCTTGTCATAAATGATAATAGATATTTAGAGTGTTTAGTATGTCTTTTTATGTCATCATTCAATGTCACCGGATCGATATCCCGCGAGACGTGTTTTGCGGTTGTCGACACGTATGTGAAAATCAAACAAAATTACTCAAATTATCATTGACCTACAAGTCGGGATTCACTAACTTTGTGCAATATGACAAAACATATCATGAATTTGAAAATTTTTGCGGCTGCGACCATCCTTTTCTGTGTCAATGCCAGTGCGCAGGATTTCTTCTCCTGGGGGTTCGGAATGCCTGAACCCCAGCCCAAAGAAAAGAGAGTGAAGTTCATCTACGACGCCTATTTCGACTATAAGTTCGACAACCGCGAATTTGATAGCGGAAAAGAGCAATTCACTGAGTCAATGACACTTTACGGTGCCAGGCTCACTCCTTCCGTAGGCCTTCAGGTCAGGCAGAACGCCAATGTCATACATAAGCTGATGGCCGGCATTGACGTGATGAAAGACTTCGGTCGTCATCCTTCTGCGGTAGCATCCAGCCCTGAGTGCGACAGGGGGCTGGAGAACACGCGTCTCTTCCGGGAAATTACCATGTACTATGGCATTGACGCGAACCTTGGGACGTGGAACGTGAAGGGCTACGCCGGTATTTTTCCGCGTCATCTTGCGGAAGGCGATTATTCGCAGGCCTTCTTCTCGGATTCCCTGAAATTCTATGACAATAATCTCGAAGGTGCATTGATAAAGGCCCATGGACCAAAGACTTACCTTGAACTTGCCTTTGACTGGGACGGCCAGTACGGTTCTTATCGTAGGGAACAGTTCAATGCCTTCGGGTACGGAAAGTATATTTTCAATGACTTCGTGTCCGCCGGCCTGGCGTTCAAATATCATCATTATGCCAATGCCGCCGAGTATGGAAGCGTCGTGGATGATGCTATGGTCCAGCCATTTGTCCGTTTTGGTTTTGAAAAATTCTGCGGCTGGCAGGACATTTCTGCAACATTGGCCTGGTACCAGTCATTGCAGCAAGACAGGCGTCAGAAGTATGGTCAGAGCAATCCCGGAGGAGGGGAGTTTACAGTGTCATTGAGAAACTGGAATGTCGGCATTGAAAACAGGCTTTACTACGGCAGGGACCTGATGCCTTTCTACAACTATGTGGACGACGGCGGATTCAAATACGGCAATAACCTCTATGCCGGTTCTCCTTTCTACAGGGTGGTTCCGGTCAATGACAGCGGCTGGCATCTTTATGACAGACTTGAGGTGTATTGGCAGCCGCATATCGCTGATTTCATGGATCTCAGGCTCTCGATTGTCTCACATTTCCCGGACGGTTTCAAGTATGCGGGAATGCAGCAGAAACTCTCCCTGATTTTCAGCCTGGACAAACTGCTGAACCCTTCCAATCCGACCGGACGGGCAGTCAGAAGTAATATTTCCAGGCGGGACCGCAGACGCGGCAGTTATGAATATCAGGGACCGCTGTTTGGAATCTGATTTCTGGCATGTGTGTGCACGTTACTTTCACTGAATCCCTCACCTCGGGGAATGGATTTATCTGTTCTACCGGACTCATAATCTGGAGGTTATAGGTTTAAGCCCTATCTAGTCCACCCTGATAATCAGCAACTTAGAAGAAATTTGAGTTGCTGATTTTTCGTTTCGGGAAAACAATGGGAAAACACAGCGATTCATGGCGTTGGTTGACAATATGTCCGACTGAGGAATCTGCATATCTTTTACAAATTAAAATGTATTATAATTCGAACGTCAGAATTCAGGATGTTTACTTTCCACCCCTGTTTCAGCCTGGGAATCAACTTTCTCTTCATTATTATCAAGCTCTTCATACCTGACAAGGTCTTTAAATTCCACGTCAAGAAGTCTCGTTATCTTCATCAGCGATTCCAACGGCGGTTGTGACGAGTTGGTACACCACTTAGAAACAGTCGTTGGCGCACATCCCAACTGTTTGGACAGCCAGAGATTGGACTTCTTTTTCTCTGCCAGTATCACCTTCAGGCGATTGAGGTCTTTGTTACTTGCCATTGCAATATGTTTATTATTCGCCCACAAAATTACTCAATTTATCTCAGACCAAAGGTCTGATAGCCCTTAAAAGTTACTAAATTGAGTGTTTTTAGTGAATTTTGTTCACTTTATGGAGCGATTTGTATCGTTTTTTCTAGTCAAAAGCAGGATTTGTTCAATTCCCTAACAGAGAGTGTTTTGAAAGTTTACGGTGCTCACGCTCCATAAACACCATCGCCTCATTATACCTCTTAACCATCTTTATTCCTGAGTCATACCCGCTCCTTTATTGTCTCAACAATCGACCTGAACTGTGTCGCGCACAACGAATCCAGATTCTCCGCATTCGTCCAGTCTATATACTCTTTGATAGCATCTATCTTGTCATAGATGGTCTCTATCACCTTCAGTTTGTCAGCTTGGGGCTTGGTTTTGTTAGTGTCGATCTCATTCAGCCGCCTCACTATTTCTTCCTGCTCATCTTTCTTTCTTTTCCAGTACCCTACCAAATCAGCGTAGAACAACGAACTACGAATAGTATCGTCCATCACAACGGGCAATATCCGTTCCTTATAATGCTCATCTTCCAGAATGCCAGTCAATTCATACATGCAATTCTGGGAATACAAGTATGCCCTACTTAAAACGACGATCACCTGCTTCCCTGCTCTGATGGCATTCATGAAGTCCTTGATATTCTCGTTATAAGGGCAGTCTTTCTTGTCTCGCTTGTAAGGAATGTTATGCGTATCTAGAACATAGCACAGGTAATCTACCGTATGCTGAGAACTTCTCTCCCAATTGTAAGAAATATAAAGTATATCCTCAACGGCATCATTACCATCAGCCGCATCTCGTTTTTCTTCACCCCCGCGATAAATGTCACTTACATCTGTCCCTAATAGCTCCATAACAGACTGTATATCACAGACTCCCGGATAGGACTCATAAAACTTGTCTTCAAAAGCGATGATATAGCGGTTCAAATACTTGAATTCTTCACCTCTCTTTGTAAGGTCTTTAAGATATTGCTTGACTTCCTTCAGTGCTTCCTCGCTCAATAAAGCTATTCGCTCCAGGGATGTCATAATGCTATTTGATGTATTAATACCGTCAATCTTATGTTTTTGACAGTACTTTACAAAATAGCACAACGACGGTATGGCGTTCGGTGTCGCATAGTTAAAGTTAAAGATGAAATCCTCACCATGATCCATCATATCCGGATGCCGTACCAGATAGTCAAGTCCGTCCAGACTTCCCATACTTATCAACAACCTTACCGCCCTGCTCAAGTCATAGCCAGTATAGTTTTTAAACTCCGGCTCCAGTTCTTGTCTTACCCAGCCATCATCTCCTGTGTTTCTGTGGATGGATGTATAGCAAAACAACTTATCCGAAATACTCATACTGCGACTTGCTGCTTTTATCTCATCAATCATCAGTCTTCCCTTGATAAGCGCCTCAAGAATATTGGCAGAGAGATTTTGTGAAGATAATGCAAATCGAAGTGCTTCTTTGTAGCCTTCGGTTATATGATTTTCTACAATATAATTAGCAAAATTATAAAGTCTATTGCTTCTTAAATTGCATGGCAAGTTCTTTAGTTTTTTGACAACCTCTGGTGCCAAAGTATTGACAGGAACTCTCTCAGAAATGTATTTGAACAGCGAATATTCAGTATTGAAATAATTGTCTTTGTCTTTCTTCGATATACTAAAGTCTGAATAATCCAAAAGCCCCATAAGTGTTTCTTGGGACACCTCAAAATATTCATGTAAAAGCAGTGAGATGGCCACTTTCGAGAAATAATAGGGCTGTTCCCCTCTGCTTACTTTTTCTACTGTCCTTTTTGCCGTATCCAAACAGCGTTTTATTATTTCATCGGTAACAGCCAAGTCGTCATTGGGGCTTGAAATCAACTCCTCTATCTCTTTCATAAAGAAGGCTTCATACACTTCTTTGTTCTTGATGCCTTTTATGATTCCCTCCAAATCATATTGGTTGTTATCATTAGTATAATGCATGATAAACCTGTAGGCATATTGGTTATAACCATCCTCTTGCTGTCTCAAATAATTCCAATGCTCCTTGCGTGTTTCAAATTTGCCAAGCTCTCCCACCATTTCCAACACTTCCTGCTTGAAGACAGAATAATCTGTAAAATCTTTAAAGCAAGCACGCTGCCGCTCCTTCCTTTTATTAAAACGGGGATTTACTGGGAACAACTCTTTATAAAGGGCATTTGCATATTCTGCAACTTCTTCACAAGGCGTTTCTCCATACCACGAGGCCTGCGCCTTATGGCATTCATTCGTCTTATCAAAATGACCGAAATCTTCTTTCACATCATCAACCGTCATCCACAAGGCTGCCATAAAGAAGGTTTTGCGTATATTGTCATGCTCAGTCTCTTTCGGATCTTGTTGCTCAAATATCAACTGACATTTCTTATAAAATTGTTCTCGGCCACTATCCCTTAATCCTGCGTCACAATATGCCTTTCTTATAAGGGATAAAAGTCCTTTGGCATGTTCATCTCTGTCAAAATGGTAGTGGTACTCTTTAAACAGCCTAACATAGAATTCTTCTAATAAGGGAATACAATCTTCTTGTCCTTTCTTAATAAAGGTCGCCAATAATGATAGCACATTACTCATCATCTGATTATACTCTTCCCACTCGTCACGATAAAAACTATGGGGGTTGTAGAATTGATGTGTTATTATCTTCTTTACACTATCTTCAGTTTTTACTTTACTTAAAGCATTATAAACAACCGTTCTCGATACAATATGAGTAGTTATCCCTTCCTGCTGGTTGTGAACATATTTTTCTTTATCCAATATATAATCCACATATTCGTCGACGTTGTCTGACAAGTCTATCAGTCTCACCATCGAGCGAATAGCCTCATAATGATCAGAATCGTTGACTATAGCGAGAAAACGCTCCAGATATTCCTTTTGTGCAAAGAACTCATTGTCCATATACAAGAAAGAGAGGTTGTGCTTTTTCTCATACGTAAGGGCATCTCTCGTCTTATTTTCCAGCATTACAAACAGAGTCTCGGTTAGTTCCTTGCTTTCGTATTGCAACCATGTCCAGTTCAGGAAATAGCAGAGACACGTAAGGTCTGCAAAATAGGCCGTTTCTATGGGTGCATCCTGCAGCTCATCAATGATAAAACCTATCGATTCTTTACTTTTAGCGAATTCTATCAAATTCTTGTAATCCTGAGTAAGAATACTGGCCATTCGGATACCTAAAGATTTGTATTCGAGCATCAACCCCTTAAACACTTAGCATCTGACCGCTGGACTCAACATATCACGGTCTATGTAGATTATAAGCTCCAAACTGGCTGTGCGTAGCCATTTAATAATATCTTGTACATCATTCTCCTCTCCTTTACCATACATAGAGACCCACAGCATAATGATATTATACCACTCAGCCTTTATTCTGCCCGTGGGTTGTGCAGCAAGCTGCTTGGCTCGCTCTATTCCTTCTCTTTTAAGGTAATTCGCAACAAGCCATTCACGGAAAGCATTATGTTTGAAGGAGTATCTACCATTTTCGCAGCGTATCAAGTCATATCTCAGACACTCTATAACGTTGTCTTGATTATCACCTAAGCACTTCAGCAGTTCTTCATTGCTTAATGTTTGAACATTCAGAAGTGACAGGCCTAAAGCAACCTTTTCAAGCAACTTTACAGAATCATCAAAGTTATGCCTTACAGCAAGTTTAACCCTTTTGTATTCTTTCTCCTCTCTATGACTTTTTTCTATAAAAAGACGATATATCTCAGCCTTGTTCTTAGGCAGCTGCTTATTATTTTCTTTGTAGGCTGCTATCAATACATTCAGGAAGAACGGGTTTCTGACAAAATCTGTCAACTCATTCTCATTGATCAAGGCGACCAGGCCGTTACCTTCCCCTAGTTCACGGTTGATATGATCGTTGGCATCTCCATAGCTCAACTCTTCCAAGAACAAATCGGTAAACTGTTCCAGTTCCTTCTCCCTCCTGTAATTGCTACGACAGGAGAGCACCATCTTAGTCTCAGGATGATCGTAAGCATAACCATTGATTTCTTCAATAAGGTCATCATATTTCTGCCCGTTCACCTCATCCAGAGCATCAATAACCACGACTATTTCTTTACCTCCTTCGAACCGAGCAGATGGTAGTTCTGCCCGTTTCAGTTTGGTGTTGTTTCGCACCTCCAACATAATGGGCTGGTAAAGTCCGCTGTCCTGCAATTCCCAGCAGAGTTGTTTCAATTCAGTAGTCTTTCCTGTCTGAGCACTGCTGTATATAATGTATTTATTGGTCGGTGCTTCTACAAGGCCGGTAACGAATTCTGCCAGACAATGCCTTTCTCTCAATTTTAGGGCATAATAGATAAAACTGTCTTGTGTATTCTCCAACGAACAATATCTCCTAATATATCCTTCTACAGCCTTGTGTACTTGCAGCCCCGGCCACTGACTATTTCCATTTGCAACAATATTTGATTTAATCAGTGCGCTCAGATGGTCAACTTTCTCTCCCACCTCCTTGATGGCCAGTTCTTGTATGAAGTGTGCGCATTCCTCTTCCTTGCGTAGCTCTTCCGCCAACAGGTTTACAAGACTCCTAATAGCAGCAGCATCCTCTTCGTTATTCTTTTCCGCCACTCTGGTCAATTCTTGTAGGTTTGAATACCTTTGTTTCGCTATCTTTTGCCTCAAAGCATCTTTTGCGCACCATTTCTCCAAGGCCAACTGGTAGCATTTGTCTATCTTTTCCTGTAAAGACAAATCATCCCCACCCGAAAGCATTTGCTTCAAGGTAGGGATGTTACCTGTTATATATGAAATAACAAAACTAACAAATATATCTAAACCAGTCATTATACTCTATAATTCAACGGGCAAGTAAAACTGCCCACAGTTTCTAATAGGTTCAACATTCACTTTTCTATCCGACGGCAGCACTGCGTGAATAGCTTGTATAACTGCATCAGGATTGATATCCTGCACATACACTTTCTCCAAATTTGGCATTCCGCTAAAGATAGCTCTATCTGTCACCCTGTTAAAGAAGGGGAAAGAGTAACCAATTACGACTACTATTTCCGTATCATTTGTAGTTTGAGTCAGGGTTGTCTTGATTTTCTCATTGTTTGGCGATTCTTCCCAAGCAAACGACAGATGCGTTTTGAAATACAAGCCTATGCCTGACGTATCAACTTGTGAATCGTGATAGAATTCTATTACCTGTAGAGCAGCCGGCATATTCTCCTCATCTTCCTTAATATATTGGATGGTAGACTTATCCTCGAACGTTGCTGAAC
>FR890623.1:11370-16695 GCA_000435075.1 Bacteroides sp. CAG:770
CTGAACCGTTAATCTTAACAATCCTTCCACTGTTCGTTAGTTTCGGCCATTCTCCTTGGATGTTCTTCTCAAATAGTGGCAATTTGCCGTCATGATTATAAGCCTTGTATGCATTCTCTATCTGAGAGTCATAGTTCCAGGATACAATACTGATACCTTTGGGTAGCATCAGGCTCCCCTCTTCCAGCACATTTGCCAGAAAAGTATCGTATCTGCCATCAGGTTTATAAACCAGTTGCGCCCATACGAAGAATGCGCACAAAACGGCTTTTAGTTTATTGAACTCCTTTTCTCTTCCTGTCAGATACAACTTACGTGCGTATGTATCAATAGTGGCGTGCTCTTGAATTCCTTTAATGAGTTGATCAATATCATAGAGCATGTCACGCCTCTCTGATTCTATATTGGATGCAGACTGCCTGTAAGTGTTTTGAAATACCATCTCGCTATCAGAAGGTATCACAGCCGTCTCTATATAAGTTCTGAATAAAGCGAACTGCTCCGGTATCTCCGATACGACGGGGATACCTTCTAAAATCTTTTTACCATCATCCCTTCTGCCATAGCTGGCTCCAGCACCTAGATAATATATAGTTTTACTCATCTTATATATTTCTTACGCTATTAACAATTCTCTCAATCCATTCTTATTCGATGTCCATACTAAACTCATGAAATGAATCGTAGGTTGACACTCTATTTCATTCAGGCAGGCTATCTCATCATGAGTAAGATAGTCCTCATTCCCATTACACAATAGTTTATCTACAACCACAAACATAGAAGGACTTATGACGCCTTTATCCATCAATTCCAATAACTCTTTCTGGCTATCATTAAAATCAATATTGGCGCAAAGTTCCTTTCTATCATTGTAATAAAGTTCCTTCAATTCAGCATCCTTCTGCACCAAACGCCTTCGATGGTAAAAAATACCATTATCGTGAATATAGGATGCATTAATCGGCGAGGGAGTATCTTGACCATTTTTCTTATAATATTGTGCTTGCGTTTCAAGCCACTTCTTTAATTCCTCCCTACCTGTCTGAATTTCACCTAGTGAAGATACCCACGCCAGCATGTCGGGGACTGCTCCCATAAAGCTGACTTTAACCTTTCTATCATCTAAATTCCATGATAAGCAGAAAGAAATACTATCCTCTATACCATTACTATCAAGCCCCTTCAAGAGCATCTTTATCCCTTCAAGCGTCTTCTCAATCGCACTTGCAGGATTATTGCCACCGTGAAATATCTCAGGTAAATCATGGAAATTGTCTCTATAGCTAATGTATCGGCAGTTTGGATAGTCCATTTCTCCTCCACAACGTCGTATACACTTCGCCAAATCAACGGCCATCAAATCTGTTGTTTCTACTATCCCCTCCATCAGTTGACATGTATCAAAATCTCTATAGAGTCGTTCTACTCCTTCTTCACCTTTTGTATGATAGCTATATAGCAATCTAACGCCATCTCCTTTCTTAGGTACAAACGGCACATATTTTGAAAGGGGATTTACAGGCTGCTGTTTCTGTGCCACGAAGGGCACATTTTCGCCAAAATATCTATATATATCCTGATTCCCCCTAAGATAATGAGTTATTAGACTTTTCCATTTTCTGATTGGCAGCGGCCCATCTATTCTGAAAACCTTGGTATATCCTGCAGTATGCCCCATCGCTGTTATCGGATTTTCTAACCGTCTGCATATTGCCTCAAGGTCATAACTTCGTATAGCCCCATCAAAATGGTCAAACATGCCAGTTGTTGTGTCATAGAATGAATGTAGATATCGGCATGCATACGTTCCTTCTGACAGTGTCGGTGCCTCAACGTCCGTAACCTCCTCCATCTCAAACTGACGTTTCCCATCTTTATCTTGCCATACAAATTCAGTTTTCTTTATTTGATTAAAGAGATATTCTGTTTTATTTGTATCGTATGCCGCAACGCCTTCCTTTATCTTACTGATGTCATCTGTATACTCTGGACCATACCAATAGTCAAACTCTTGAGTTTCTTTAAACGATGGCGTATATCCCACATAGTCCAAATCAACCCGTATTCTCACTGGGGTCTCTTCGGTGTTTGAATCAAATAGTTCTTTAAGAAAATCCTTATTAAAGCAATTATAACGGGATAGTGAACGTCTTAGAAAAGGATGTACTAACACCGAAAGATTGTTCTTCTTCGAGGCAAAAACACCGTCTCCCTTATATTCAAAATTCTGAAGCAGATTGCTTAAATATATAAGTCCATCACTGTCAATCTCACCTCTTAGGAATGGAAATGCATCAAGTACGATGCTATCATAGCCGTACAACACAATCCCATTTGACATCATACGACATTCATCCTTCATTAATCCCAAGTTACTCACCTCTTTGTTGAATTCCTGTGAATACCGCAGGACTCGTTCTATCATTTTTTCATTAAGATAGTCAGTTCTGGCTGCCATCATCCAGCGATTATCTTCTGTCGTTTCAGGCAATGAAGTGTTACCCAACAAATAGGTGCTTTCATGAGACAAAAATAATGCTGAAATACGAGTTACTCCTAAAGGACGATGTATATCATGCTCAATATTTGATGGCACACAACGACCATAGCCTTGCCATAGTGCATCTTCCAATGCCCCTATAGAGAACCTTACACCCGATTTGGATATGCCGTCTGTCAAATATACTCCAGTTAAATACTTCATTTTTCTACTTAATCAGTTATCTACCAACCTCTCCTCCGATGTCTTATTATTGGAGTTAGAGACTACCTACAAGCTTCTCTAAACTGCTTGCCATATTCATTCACATAAACCACACTATCTGTGGTCTCTATTTTGAGTTGCTGTTGAGGATACGCATTTTTATATCCATCAAGCACCTGCTCTAAAAAAGTAGTTTGTCGCAAAGCTGAATAATTGGCCTCAATAATAGTTCTATCATACATTAATTCTAAAATGCCAAATTTGCTCATACGAATAAGAGATGCAGATACGGCAAACTCGTCATAGCCATCAATTGTCCATCCCAAATACCACTCGGGCAATGCATTTGTATAAATCTTGTTGGTACCGTTAATCGCAATTCTCGGATTAATCGCCATTACATATCCACGGGTTTTTGATAACTTCTCAAAGAGCAATGCATCTAACCTGTTCATTTTCTTGATAATGTCGACATAGGATGGATGCACTACATTCTCCTTACTAATATCCATCGAATTAGCAAGCAAGGCGATGTACATTTCCCTCAGTGTCTCATTCTGTGCCGTATAAGTCAATGACTGTAGCAAGGGCACAGCTATTTCTGGGTCAGGACTCTTCAGCCGCTCCTCAGGTACTTTCTCCAATCGCTTTTGCACCTCTTTCTCAACGTAGTCCTCTATCTTTTCCCAACACCAAAGGAAACCACGTATTGGCGCCAGTAATGCTTTTACAGTCCTTCCAGCAACAGCCCCTACTTCAGATACAGCAGGTCTCGCTGCATCCTTATATACTTCTATACCTAAATCCTTTATCAAATCCATATATTCTTCTATATTCCGTAGTCCCGGCATCCTTTAGATGTCCTCACACCCACATCAGCCACTTCCACACTGGAACCACGGGTATTCCCTCTTCCGTGCCCTCCTCATCATACGTAATCAGCAGACACTTCCAGTCATTGTGCGCCTTGGCATACTTCGCCAGTGGTGGCACCTCCCTGTTGTAAGTGGTCTCATCCTTGATGCTGTAGGACACCTGTATGGCCAACCTTTCGTCAGGCACAATGAAGTCTATCTCCTTCTCCGCGTTCAGGAAAAACACATTCTTTTTGCCAAACCGCCTGCACAGTTCCACCGCCACCATGTTCTCCAGTAGTGATGTCTCTGAGTTCATCAGGAACAGGTTCAGCAACCCGTTGTCAACGAAATAGTATTTCTTCTGCATTTCCTTTTCCGTCAGCTTCCCGACCTCGTTCTCCATGGGCAGTATCAGCCAACTGTCAGAGGCGTAATCCACATAGTCTATCGTAGTAGGCACACTGATGGGCGACCCCGTTGACACTATCACATTCTTCAGTCTGTTATACGACAGCGGTTGCTTCACGCTCTCTGCCATCTTCTTAATCAAGATGTTCAGCACCCTGTCGTTCTTAATGTTGTTTCGCGCACAGATGTCACCAAGGTAGATTTTCTGGTACAAACTCGAAAGCATAGCCCTTTTGTTCTTAAACGACTGGATTTCTGGCAGACCACCGTAATAGAAGTACTCGGTCAGATGTCGTTTCACTTCGCTTCTCTGGATAGTGTCATACTCCCAATGCTCTTTCTGCTCTACCTGTTGCGCTGCCAGATACTCTTTGAATGAATATGGGTACGCATCATAGATAAAGAACCGTCCGCCCAGCGTGGTTGCCACCTCCTTGCTCAGCATCTTCGCATTGCTGCCCGTCACATAAACACGGTATTTTGCATCGGCCAGTCGGCGCACAAACTTATCCCAGTGAGGAATATTCTGTACCTCGTCCAGAAACACTACCGGCTTCTTACCATACAGTTCCAAATGGGCTTCCAGCAGGCTGTTGAAGTCTTCTGTCTGGAATTCCGCCAGACGTTCATCCTCAAAGTCCACAAACAGAATCTCGTCCCATCCCATTCCGGCTGCTTGTAGCTGACGCACGCGCTGATAAAGCAGGTACGACTTACCCGCATGTCTCACACCAACTATCACATAGTTGCCATTCTTTTCGAATTCAACGGGACGATTTACTATCACCGCCTCATCCACCTCACGTTGCTTACTGATTAGGCATTGTTTGATGACATCTTTACTGATACTCATATAAATTGTATTTTATAGGAATTGCGCAATTTTATAAAGTTTTGTTTGCAAAGATAGATATTTTTTATAAAACAAACTTAATAAACCCTAACTTTTTGCGATTATTTCACACTTTTTTTATCACAAATCATCATTTTCCCTGTTTGCCTATTGTATTTGCGTTGCCCTAAACACTTCTGTCAGATACGACACTATCCTTCTTCCACGTTGCCACTTTGAACTCTTGGATGTCATGAACACCTTTTCATCATGATAGATGACGGTATCAACCCTTTGGGCAGGGTCATACTTGTACTCTCTGCCAGAGAAAGTGCTGATGGCACGGAGGAATAAGGAAAAGAAAGTGTGCGGTTCAAGATGATGAGAACGAATGAGTGCGGCCTTGATATAGGCGGTTTCGTATTCGTGTTCCATGTCGTTGAGAGCCATCAGAATTGCCTCCTTCAATGCTTGTTTGTCGTCGGCTATAAGAATGTCATCAATGCTCAGCTCTTCCTGCT
>FR890623.1:16728-17633 GCA_000435075.1 Bacteroides sp. CAG:770
GCTGAAAGGTTCTGCGTCCGTGTTTGCCCTTCGTGTCGCGGAGAGTATTCTTCATAGCTTGTTTTAATTCTGTGTCTTCAACGTCCTCAATCTGTTTAGTCCATTCAGCCTTCTTGTCAAGTGCATTCGTTACACTTGTCTCCATTAGCTTTACAACGACAGCCTTGACGCTCTCACGTATGTAGGAGATTTGTTTGGTACCAAGGCTGACTTTGCTCAATGCCATTGCGTTTCTTGGTAATCCGTGGTCATAGCAGAGATAATACAATGTACACATCAGAAGTGGATTGCTGCCAGCATGAATTTGGTCACAGAGCTTGACGAACATCTCCGGTAATGCTTGTATGGCAGACAACATGATTCTCTTTGACAGAGTCGCCAGTTCATCAGCGGAATGCCCTTTTCCAAAAGTGAATACTGCCATCTGGACAAAAGACGGTAGTGACTCCCAAAACTCCTGAGCGGTAACGGAAGGAACATAGAAATGCTCGTCATCTTCCTCGCTCTGGTCCTTTTCCGATAAGCTAAATTCCCTTATCAGGAACTGCTCTGCCTGGTCTGGAGCATCTTTATCCCCTACTGTCTCAGTGTACACTCCAAACCTCAGATAGCCTTTCAATCCCATCAATTCATCAATGACTCGGCTGGTAGCAGCAGCCCTTTCATCAGCAGACAGAATCTCTTCCGAATCGGGTGCAAGCAATTTTCGGCATTCTATAAGGACATGTGTTGGCGCAAAGCCTACCGCCATCTTGAAGATACGTTCAAGGCAACTGAAGTCGTTGCGCTCCACCTTCATCATTTCCACGGAGAAACGTGAGTATTCATCTGGATGCTCCTGCTTCCATGAATACACTCTGTCCATTGCCTCTCTCATGGCATGCTTTTGGAAATCTTCAAAGGGT
>FR890624.1:0-23836 GCA_000435075.1 Bacteroides sp. CAG:770
CAATAGTCGTAGAGTTGCTTCGCCATCGCCTCTAAATTATCATTTATCAGAGTTTACATCCGTCTTTTGTCAGGTAGTCCAATGCTGTTGCCCGTGTATTGAATATCGTGCCCTTTCCATCGGCGCCTTGACTATTGCACAACTGTTGAGTAATTTCTCCAAAGTCGGGATTCATAGGGCCTTCATTTTTGAACATCTGGGCCGGTTTTCATTTCGACCCTCTTGACAGCTGATGGCTTTTATTGTTTGCTCCTAATGTATTGAATGTCAATGTTATACTGGACTGTGTCGGCCTGATGAACCTGTCAAGACCCCCTTTCGAAACCACCTCTTGACATCAGTCGTGTGGCGCAAATGATTGACTATCAGATGATAACACGGATTTACTGCTGCCAAGAGGGTCGAAAAATACGTATGTGTCTCCGCAATTTGCCATCTCGTTCCACTTAAAACGTCTCCGCGGCTTCACGAGAAGGGGCCCGCCGCGCATGCGGTGGGAAGTGTAGCCCCAATGGGGCGTGCCGGTCCGCAGGCCCCGACCGGCGGGCATTGGATACATATGGCTACTTTTCGGGCACTGACTTGCTCCAGCGGCACATTACCAAGCCACCAGATTACTGCAGGCAATAACATATAAGAAGCCCGTCTCTTCAAGGACATTGGCCAGGACGAGACGGGCTCCGTAAACATATGAACGTAAATGGTTACTGAACTTCCTTGATGATTTCCATACCCTTGCGGATAGCCTCCTCATTCTGAGGAATGAGGTTGTGGTGACGTGCAGGGAGAGTCTTGCGGAGTGCAGCAAGAACGCTCTCGATCTTGACTACAGGACGGATCTTGAGGAGACCGCCAAGTACGATCATGTTGAAAGTCTTGATAAGGTTCATCTCTGCGGCAGCATCCATAGCATCGATTCTGTAAACCTTGATATCCTTTCTTGTAGGAGGCTCAGAAATGCCGTATCCGTCGTAGATGATGATTCCGCCCGGCTTTACCTTTGGCTCGAATTTTTCGAGTGATGGCTGGTTCAGCACGATGGCGATGTCAAAACTTGAAAGAATAGGAGAGGAAACAGGATCATCACTTACGATGACAGTAACATTGGCAGTACCGCCACGCTGCTCCGGACCATAGGCCGGCATCCATGTAACTTCCTTGTTCTCCATCAGACCGGCATAAGCCAGAATCTTACCCATCGAAAGGACACCCTGTCCTCCGAATCCTGCGATTATTATCTCATCTGTCATAGCCTTGTCGATTTAAAGTTCAACACCTTTATCCTTGAGGTCACCGAGCTGGTAGAATGGGAACATGTTCTCCTCCATCCACTTATTGGCCTTCTCAGGACTCATCTTCCAACCTGAGTTACAGGTAGATACAACCTCTACGAGATTTGAACCCTTGCCCTGCATAGAATACTCGAACGCCTTTCTGATAGCCTTCTTGGTACGGTTGATGGACGCAACATTGTGAACGGACTGACGTGTAACGTAGCATGTACCTTCGAGGTTTGCAGCGAGCTCGGTAATCTTGAGAGGATAACCGTGAAGTGAAACCTCTCTACCATAAGGGCAGGTAGCCGTCTTCATACCGAGGAGGGTAGTAGGAGCCATCTGACCGCCGGTCATACCGTAGATAGCGTTGTTGATGAAGATGATTGTGATATTCTCACCTCTGTTAAGAGCGTGGATTGTCTCGGCAGTACCGATGCAGGCGAGGTCACCGTCACCCTGATATGTGAACACGAGTCTGTCTGGCCAGAGGCGTTTTGTAGCACTGGCAAGTGCAGGCGCTCTACCGTGAGCAGCCTCTTCCCAGTCCACATCAATATATTTGTAAGCGAACACTGCACAGCCTACAGGAGAGATTGCGATGGTTTTGTCAGTCATTCCCATCTCCTCGATTACCTCTGAGACTATTTTGTGCACAACTCCGTGGCTGCAACCAGGGCAGTAATGCATCGGAGTGTCATTCAATAAGGTAGGTTTCTTATAGACAACCTGTCCTTGCTCGATTATTTCTTCTCTTGTCATGGTCTTTAGAAATTAGAAAAGACGTTTGATTGCATCCACAACCTCGTCAGGGTCAGGAATGATTCCGCCCAGACGGCCGAAATGCTGAACCGGTACGCGTCCGGCTACAGCGAGACGGATATCCTCTACCATCTGTCCGGCATTGATCTCAAGTGAAAGGATGCCTTTCATCTTTTCGCCAAGCTTCTGTACTTCCTTGGTAGGGAAAGGCCAGAGGGTAATAGGGCGGAGGAGTCCGACCTTGATGCCCTGTGAACGTGCGATCTCGATACTCTTCTTTGCGATACGTGCTGCGGAACCGAATGCTACGATTGCATACTCTGCATCGTCAAGCATATATTCCTCGAAGCGCACCTCGCTCTCCTCGATTTTCTTGTATTTCTCCTGGATGCGGAGGTTGATGATTTCCATTTCCTCAGAACGGAGCTCAAGAGAGGTGATGATATTAGGCTTTCTGCCGCCGAAACGTCCGGTCGTAGCCCAAGGACACTCTTTCCTGATTTCCTCTTCTGTGCGGCGAGGCTTGAACGGAGGAAGTACTACTTTCTCCATCATCTGTCCGATGGCACCGTCAGCGAGAATCATCGCAGGGTTGCGATAGCGGAAAGCCAACTCGAATCCGAGGTCAACGAAATCTGCCATTTCCTGAACTGATGCAGGTGCGAGAACGATGAGATGATAGTCTCCGTGTCCACCACCTTTGCATGCCTGGAAATAGTCAGCCTGGCTAGGCTGGATGGTTCCGAGTCCCGGACCTCCACGCATTACATCCACGATGAGAGCCGGAAGTTCAGCTCCTGCCATGTAGGAAAGACCTTCCTGCATCAAGCTGATGCCTGGGCTGGAAGAAGAAGTCATAACCCTCTTGCCGGTGCAGGCTCCACCATAGACCATGTTGATAGATGAAACCTCACTTTCAGCCTGGAGAACAACCATTCCGGTAGTTTCCCAAGGTTTCTCTACAGCCAAAGTCTCGAGGACTTCAGACTGCGGGGTAATCGGATAGCCGAAATAGCCGTCGCAACCACAACGGATCGCTGCGTGGGCAATGGCCTCATTGCCTTTCATCAATGTGATTTCCTGATCTGCCATAGCTTAGACTGTTTTAAGACGGTAAACGGTTATGCACCCGTCAGGACATACTGTGGCGCATGACGCACAGCCTGTACAGGTGTCAGCAAGAACCTCATGGGCAAAGTTGTAGCCCTTACGGTTCACTTCCTTGGTCGTCAGAGCAAGGACCTTGAGCGGACAGGCGACAACGCAGAGATTACATCCTTTGCATCTCTCGGTATCGACTATGGTCGCTCCTTTCATTTTAGCCATAATACCTTTTTGTTTATTGATTGTACATATCCTTGTTGTAGAAATCCAGAATTTCGTTCGCTATCGCATACGCGTTAGCCGCCGGGCTTTCAGGATTTATCGCCATGGCCTCCAGATAGTTGTTTATAGCCAACTGCCAGTCGCCCTTCTTCCTGTGGGCATTGCCCAGAAGATAATAGGCGCGGTCGGATGGTTCCGGAGAAGAGGTGATATACTCTTCAAGCAGACGGATTGCCTCGTCAGTCCCGTCTTCTACAAGAATTTTTTCTATTGAGTCTAATTCAAGCATCGCTTAGTCGATAAACATACACCAGTTGTGTGTGTCTTCTTCAAGACCCTTCTGGATGCCGATGATGTGGTTGTAGAGTTTCTCGCTGGTAACGCCGCATTTGTCACCTGAAGGGAATCTGTAGCGACGTGAAATATCCTGGCACTCGAGTGCAGGTTTGTCGTCAATGCTGCAGATCGGGGTGATCACAACAGCTGTACCGCATGAGTTCACCTCATCGAATTCAGCAAGCTCTTCTACCTTGATAGGACGGATTTCCACATCCATGCCCATGTCGGCAGCCACTGTACGGAGGCTCATGTTGGTGATTGAAGGAAGAACGCTTCCTGAACGTGGGGTTACATATGTGTTGCCCTTGATACCGAAGAAGTTTGAAGAACCGAACTCCTCGATGGTTGTCTTTGTAGCTGTGTCGAGGAACAGGAGCTCACGGTATCCGGAGTTGTGTGCGAGGTTGTATGCGTGCAGTGACTGTGCATAGTTTCCGCCGAGCTTGTAGCATCCTGAACCATGTGTAGCGGCACGGTCATAGTTTCTGGAAATGACAGCATTTCCTGGAGAAAGGCTCTTGGCTCCAGAATAAGTACCCACAGGTGAACACATTACGGCGAACATTACGTCCTTTGATGATTTGATGCCCAGCTGCGGATTGATACCGAAGAGTACAGGACGGAGGTAGAGGGATGCACCTGTAACCTCATATGGAGGAAGATATTCGATGTTCTCTTTGATACAGCGTACGCACATTTCGATGAACAATTCCTCTGACGGGTACGGCATGTCGAGATATGTAGCGCTGGATGCCATTCTCTTGGCGTTGCGGTCCGGACGGAAAAGTCTGATTTTGCCGTCAACACCACGGAACGCCTTAAGTCCCTCAAAGCATGAAGGGGCATAGTGGAAGATTCCCGCAAAGCAATTGAAAGTAATGTTGAAATCCTCTGTCACAACAGGCGATTCCCATTTTCCGTCAATGCATCGGCTATATACCAATGCTTTTGTCTGAGTGTAGCTGAAAGACAGCTGGCTCCAATCGATATTTTTCATTATAAAAAAGTGTATTGTTTAATCTTCAATGATTCTGTCCTTGTTATATGTATGGATCTTGGTCTGTCCGGAAAGGATGATGTATCCGTTCTCGGCGAGACTGTTGATCTCATCTTCTCCAGGGTAAACCTCTACCGGTGCGATGAACTTCACTTTGGCAGTAATCGCGTCCATGAGCATCTTGCTGTGGGCGATACCTCCGGTGAGAAGAATTGCGTCCACCTTGCCGTCAGCAGTTGCCGCCATGGCAGCGATATACTTGGAGATGTTCAGGACGTATGCCTTCAGGAAGGTCTTGGCGAGTTCATTTCCGGATGCGGCCATGTTCTCGACATCTATCATGCTGTTTGTTCCGAAGTATGCGACAGCACCACCGCGTCCGATAAGTTTCTTCTGGATCTCTTCTTTGGTGTATTTGCCGCTGAAGCACATGTCAATCAGTTCGAAAGGAGGACAGCAACCCGCTCTTTCCGGAGTGATAGGGCCGTCACCTCCCAGACCGTGGTTGGTGTCGATTACTTTGCCGTTCCTGTGGAGAGAGATGGTGGCTCCACCGCCCATGTGGGCTACTATGAGAGTTGCATCATTCGTCTTGCGTCCATGCTCACGGAGATATCTTCTCACGATGGCTCTGGAGTTCAGGGCGTGGAAAAGAGTCTTTCTTGTGAACTCAGGAATGCCTCCCATTCTGCACTCAGGCAGCATTTCGTCTGCCATAGGAGGGTCAGCGATATATGCAACGCATTTGCCGAAGCGTGGAGTGAGATGCTTTTCGTCTCTGATCTCGTTAATTTCTTTGGCAACATCGTCGGCCAGAATGGCACTCAGGTTGCACGCATGGTTTCCGTCACGGCAACTCTGGAGGACATCACGCATGTCCTGGTTTACGTTATAGACTCCTGTAATTACTGGGGTAATGAGACCGCCTCTGGCCATCACGATATCGACATCTTCAAGAGGAATGCCTTTTGATGCCATGAAATCCTTGATTGCCTGATGACGCATGTCTGACTGGTCCATTACGGAAGGATATTTGGCAACATCCTCAGCGGTGTGCTCCAGTTTGGTGTCGAAGACGCGGACTCCGTCGGAAAAGTATCCGAGTTTCGTGGTGGTGGAACCCGTGTTTATGATAAGAATGTTCCCTTTCTGAAGGGTGTCTGTTGGTTGTGTCTTGTTATCCATCGGATGTAAGGCTTAATTTTGGGATTAAGTTATTACATTTTTTTTAACAAAACTAATAAAATCGACATTTTTTGTAACCTTTTAAGTCTTTTGACAAAAAAAAATGATTTTATTACCCCAGTTTTGCTTAGTAATCGTTATTGCCCGTGTGAGGGCTTGTCATCTCTGGCCAAACTGAGTCGTCCGTTAAAACAAAGGACTGGACATTCTCTTCACCACCACAAATATACGTATTTTTTTGCTTACGCGTATCGCTTGAGGAACCATACGACAAAACAAGCCGGCTGGAAATACCAGTCGGCTTGCCTAAAATATGTATTACTGAAAATTATTCAGCAACAACTTCGAATTTGAAAGTGCCCTTTACACTCTTGTAGCACTTAACCTCAGCCTCATACTCGCCAAGTTCCTTGACAGATGAAAGGATTGTGATATCCTTCTTGTCAACCTCTATACCTGCAGCTACGAGTGCCTCAGCAAGCTGGGCGGTTGTAACTGAACCATAGATCTTGCCGTTCTCGCTGACCTTTGCAGAAACCTTAACTGAAACTGCTGCGATCTTGGCTGCAAGAGCCTCAGCATCAGCAACGAGTTTAGCCTCCTTGTGAGCTCTCTGACGTACAGTCTCTGCGTGCTGTTTCTTTGCAGACTCAGTAGCGAGGATTGCATATCCCTGAGGAATAAGATAGTTAAGAGCGTAACCTGCTTTAACCTTAATGATATCATCTGCGTGACCGAGATTAGCCACTTCTTTCTTCAAAATGATTTCCATATTCCTGTCTCCTGATTATTTAAGAAGGTCTGTTACATACGGGAGAAGCGCGAGTGAACGAGCTCTCTTGACTGCCTGAGCCACTTTTCTCTGGAATTTGAGAGAAGTTCCGGTGATACGGCGAGGGAGAATCTTACCCTGCTCGTTCAGGAATTTCTTAAGGAACTCAGCGTCCTTGTAATCTACATACTTGATACCTGCTCTCTTGAAACGGCAGTATTTTTTCTTTCTAACCTCTACTGTAGGAGGGTTCAGATAACGGATCTCGTTACTCTGCTGTGCATTGTTTGTCTGTGCCATATTCTGTCCTCCTTATTATTTTGCAGCCTCAGCAGCCTGTGCAGCAGCCTTAGCCTGCTTGTTTGCTCTTCTCTTCTCTGCGTAAGCAGCGGCATCCTTGTCAAGAGCTACTGTAAGATACCTGATGATTCTCTCGTCACGGTGATACTGTGTCTCGAGTTTTGCGATGAACTCAGGATTAGCCTTGAATTCGATAAGGTGATAGAATCCTGAAGTCTTGTGCTGGATGGCATAAGCAAGCGGCTTAAGTCCCCAGTCCTCTTCGTACACTACCTCGCCGCCGTTCTTGGCGATGAAGTCAACGTACTTGGCAACCGCTTCCTTCATCTGAGCCTCAGACAAAACGGGAGTTGCAATGAAAACGGTCTCGTACTGTTTCAACATAATTAATAAAGTTTAAAATATTCTTTCAGCGCACTATGCGCCAAAAGGATTGCAAATTTAGGAATAATTTCTCCGAAAACAAAATCTTTGTACAAAATTCCCCGAAAACTATGCATTTTATTCAACTTGATGTTATTTTTGCAGGATAAATCAGGAAATCAATGCCGATTTCCGCGGATAGAATAATGTTCTGACTCTGCATCTGACGGGAGGAAGACGCTCAAATGTCTTTAAACCAATGAGACACAATATCTTAGTTACTGGTTCCAACGGACAGCTTGGAATGGAAATCAGAAATCTGGCCTTGGGGCGTAACATCGTACCTGGCAGAGAACACGACAATACATGCAGTCGCATTGTCAATGCCGACGACTGTTTCCTTTTCACGGCACGTCATGAGTTGCCTTACATGGAAACGGAAACCCTCGACATCACCGACCTCGACGCGGTGCGGGAAATGATAGAGGTCAATGCCATTGACACTATCGTCAATTGTGCAGCATACACCGACGTAGAGAAAGCGGAGGGAAACTTCGAAGAAGCTGACCTGCAGAACCATATCGCCGTAGATAATCTCGCGGAAGCGGCAAGGGAATTCGGAATAATATTGATACATATCTCCACCGACTACGTTTTCGGCGGTGAATCATCCAAACCATATACGGAACTTGACGGCACCAGTCCTCTGGGCGTATATGGCCTGACCAAACTGGCAGGGGAGAGGGCCATCCTCGATTCCGGATGCGACCATGTGATACTGAGGACATCATGGCTGTACTCACCTTACGGAAGGAACTTTGTAAAGACCATGAAGCGTCTCACTGCCGAGAAGGATGAACTGAACGTCGTCATTGATGAAATCGGCACTCCGACATATGCGCGCGACCTCGCGCAGGCTATCATTGACATAATCCATTCGGGGAAGACGGACATTTGTTCCGGCATTTACAATTATTCGGGTGAGGGGCTCTGCTCCCGTTTTGACCTTGCCTACGAGGTCGGGCGCCTGTGCGGAAATGTCTGCAGACTGAAGCCTTGCCTGAGCGTGGATTTTCCGACCGTAGCTGCAAGACCACACTATTCGGTGCTGGACAAGACATTGATAAAGACCACTTTCGACCTCGAAATTCCGCATTGGACAGAATCATTGCGCCATTGCATCGGCAGGATGAAAAAGATGCAGGAAGGGGAGTGATCGCAGGACACCTAAAAGACATTGACAATGCTGGACAAGAATAGCAAAATTTACGTTGCCGGCCATCGCGGACTGGTGGGCTCGGCGATATGGAACAATCTCCAGAAGCGCGGATATACCAATCTCGTGGGACGCACGCATCAGGAACTTGACCTCACGGACCAATATGCCGTTCAGAAGTTCTTTGATGAGGAACGTCCTGACGCTGTGGTACTTGCGGCCGCTTTCGTGGGCGGCATCATGGCCAATTCTCTCTACCGGGCCGACTTCATCATGCAGAACATGAAGATGCAGTGCAACGTAATCAGCAACGCCTACAGCCACGGAGTCAAGAAACTGCTCTTCCTCGGCTCTACCTGCATTTATCCGAAAGATGCTCCCCAGCCGATGAAGGAGGACGCACTTCTGACCTCGCCGCTGGAATACACCAACGAGGAATATGCGATAGCGAAGATTGCCGGGCTGAAAATGTGCGAAAGCTACAATCTCCAGTACGGGACGAACTATATCGCAGTCATGCCTACGAACCTGTATGGCCCGAATGACAATTTCCATCTGGAGAACAGCCACGTCATGCCGGCCATGATGCGAAAAATCTATCTCTCCAAGCTGATTCACGATGGAGACTGGCGTGCCATAGAAACCGACATGGACAAGCGCCCGATCAATCCTACGGACAAGCTTCGCGCGATTATCGGAGAGGGCAATGTCGATGGACGCAACAGCCGGGAGCGCATACTGAAGGCCCTTGAGTTTTATGGGGTCAATGATAATAAAGTCGTTCTCTGGGGCACAGGAAAGCCGCTCCGCGAATTCCTCTGGAGCGAAGATATGGCAGATGCGAGCGTGCACGTACTTCTTAATGTCAATTTCAGCGACATCATCGGCATTGACAAATATTCTTCCGTGTTCTACGGGGCTAGGACTGACGGAAAAGTGGATCGCAACAACAGCGAAGGCCGCGGCGGAGCAATCCCGTCACTGGGTGAAATCCGCAACTGCCATATCAATGTCGGTACGGGTAAAGAGTTGACTATCCGAAAGTTAAGCGAACTTGTGGTGAAAGCTGTGGGCTTTGGCGGTGAGGTCGTGTTCGACTCGTCCAAGCCAGACGGAACACCGCGCAAGCTTATCGACGTGACTAAACTCCACAGCCTCGGCTGGACCCACAAGGTCGAAATCGAAGATGGAGTGAAGATGCTGTTCGACTGGTACAAGGCCTCTCTGGGAGAATGAATTACTCCCCGTACATGTTTTCGTAGTACTTCTGATAATCACCCGAAGTGACATTGTCCAGCCAGTCCTGGTGCTCAAGATACCACTTTACGGTTATTTCAATGCCTTCCTCGAACTGAAGTGACGGCTCCCAGCCAAGTTCCTTCTGGAGTTTTCGGGAATCGATGGCATAGCGCATGTCGTGTCCTTTCCTGTCGGTAACGTATGTGATAAGGTCAATGTCAGAACCTTCCGGACGGCCCAGCAACCTGTCGACGGTATTGATGAGAACCTTGATTATGTCAATGTTCTTCCACTCGTTGAACCCGCCGATATTGTAAGTCTCAGCTACATTTCCGTTGTGGAAAATCAGGTCGATCGCACGTGCGTGGTCCACTACGTAGAGCCAGTCCCTCACATTCTCTCCGCGTCCATAGACAGGGAGCGGCTTGCGGTGACGTATATTGTTGATGAACAATGGAATAAGCTTTTCCGGGAACTGGTAAGGACCATAGTTGTTCGAGCAGTTTGTGACAATGGCAGGCATGCCGTAAGTGTCGTGGAATGCCCTCACGAAATGGTCTGAAGATGCCTTGGATGCTGAATAAGGGGAGTGCGGAGCGTACTTGTTCTCCTCTGTGAAGAAATCAGTACCGTAGGCGTGATGGTGACTTGAAGAAGCCTTCGTCGTGAACGGTGAGTCAATGCCTTCAGGTGCCGTGATTTCCAGAGCACCATAAACCTCATCGGTAGAAATATGGTAGAATCTGCAGGCTACCTTTTCTCCTGACGTCCCATCAGCATTGACTTTATCCACAGACCATGGTGTGGACTGGCCTTCCCAATACTCGCGAGCCGCCTGCAGCATTGACAATGTTCCCATCACGTTTGTTCTCGCGAAGGTGAACGGGTCGCGGATGGATCGGTCAACGTGGCTTTCTGCCGCGAGGTGGATGATTCCATCGACCTGATACTGGCGCATGACGGAGCGGATCGTGTCAATGTCACAGATGTCTGCCTTGATGAAAGTATAATTCTGACAATCCTTTATGTCATGGAGATTGGCGAGGTTTCCGGCGTATGTGAGCTTGTCCAGATTGATGATATGGTAGTCCGGATATTTATTGACGAAAAGACGGACCACATGACTGCCTATGAAGCCGGCACCGCCGGTAATGATTATACTCCTTTTGAAATCCATAACTTATTCAAGTTTCGTAGGGTGCTGTTATTTGTTGTTGTGTTATTTGGCCTCTATGTCATTGATAATGAACGGGCTTTCGAAATCTTTCAGTAGCGGGTGCGCCGTGTCTTTCTTGCTCAGGATTGCTGACTCGGCAGGAATTTGCCAGTCAATGCCGATGCTGTCGTCCAGGATGCTTATGCCTCCGTCTGATTCAGGATGATAGAAATTGTCGCATTTGTACTGGAAAACCGCCTCCTTGCTCAGGACTGAAAACCCATGTGCAAAGCCCTTCGGAATGAAAATCTGCCTGTGGTTCTCCTCGGACAGTTCCACGGCTACATGTTGTCCGTAAGTGGCAGAACCGACACGTATATCCACTGCCACATCCAGGACCTTTCCACGTACGCATCTTACCAGTTTGCTCTGGGCATAGGGCGGCCTCTGGAAATGCAGGCCGCGCATGACGCCATAGACTGACATTGACTCGTTGTCCTGGACAAAATCTATATGTCCTACTTTTTCGTCGAATTCCCTCTGCGAGAAACTTTCGAAGAAATATCCCCTTTCGTCCCTGAATATCCGCGGCTCGATTATCACGACGCCGTCAATGCTGGTCTTGATTACTTCCATTGCGTTATTTGTTTTTTTGCCCTGCGTCTGCAGAGTCTTGACAAATATACTCATCTTTCTTCTATAATCACGATTTTTGATTAAATTTGTCCGGGTTGGCCTGCTGTCGCCCGAACGGGCGCCGGATACCTATGTATAATATAAGTAAGGTCAATGCCGGCAGATAATTTAAATTATGACATATCAAATATGAAAGGAATAGTTTTGGCCGGAGGAAGCGGAACGCGGCTTTATCCGATTACCAAGGGCATCAGCAAACAACTTATCCCTATTTATGACAAACCGATGATATATTACCCGATTTCCGTGCTCATGCTGGCAGGAATCAGGGAAATTCTTATCATCTCCACGCCGACTGACCTCCCTGGATTCAGGAGGCTTCTGGAAGACGGCAGCCAGTTCGGAGTCAAATTCGAATATGCCGAGCAGCCTTCGCCGGACGGTCTTGCCCAGGCCTTCATCATCGGTGAGGAGTTCATCGGAAATGATGACGTATGCATGGTCCTCGGCGACAATATCTTCTATGGTGCCGGCTTTACCGGACTTCTTCGCGATACTGTGAAAATGGTGGAAGAGCAGTCGATGGCCTGCGTCTTCGGGTATCAGGTAAGTGACCCTGAGCGCTATGGCGTCGCGGAGTTTGACAAGGATGGCAATTGTCTCAGCATCGAGGAGAAACCTGCACAGCCGAAGAGCAATTATGCTGTCGTCGGACTTTATTTCTATCCTAATGACGTGGTGGAAATTGCAAAGAATGTCCGTCCTTCCGCACGCGGGGAACTTGAGATAACATCCGTGAACCAGGAATTCCTGAATCGCGGACAGCTGAAAGTCGCTACCTTGCCTAGAGGTTTTGCATGGCTTGATACAGGTACACACGAATCCTTGGCGGAGGCATCCACTTTCATTGAAGTAATCGAGAAACGTCAGGGCCTCAAGGTGGCTTGCCTGGAGGATATTGCGTTCAGCCAGGGATGGATTTCGCGCGAAAAACTTCGTGAAGTTGCGAAGCCGATGGCTAAGAATGATTATGGAAAGTATCTTCTAAGGCTCGCCGATTCAATGGAAAGGACCACATTGTGACTGTCCCTGACGGGTTCTTCAAATGTGTCCTTTCCGTAAAGTCCGGGTTTTACTTCCTGAGTTCTCCGAGCCAAGTGCTGATGGCATCGAAAAACACTTTGCGGTATGGCCCGATGAGGTCTCTGCCGAATTCGGCAGTTGTGAATCCGCAGCCATGTCCGCCGTAAGGGAAGACATAGAGTTGGGCGTCCACGCCGTTCTTTCTCAATGCGTCATAGTACATGAAACTGTTCTCCGGCGCTACTGTCTTGTCATCTGAACAGAGCAGAAGCATTGTGGCCGGAGTCTTTTCCGTTACCTGTTTTTCGAGGGAATATCTGTCCATAAGTGACTCATACTCGGCTTTTTTTCGTTTGTATTCAGTTACACTGAGACTCTCGTCCAGCCATTTGCTTTCCTTGCCTATGAGCCAGTCGTGGGTGCCTTTATGTGTGAGCCCGAGGTCCATGGTGATGACGGGATAAACCAGGATTGAGAAGTCAGGTCTGGTAATGTCATCGGTGAAAAGGGTTGAGGCAGATGCTGCCAGATGGCCTCCTGCAGAGAATCCGATGATTCCAATCTGTTTGATGCCCCACTCCTCAGAGTGTGCGCGGCAGTAGCGGAATGCGTTCTGGACATCAGTAAGCGGTGCTGTCCAATGTCCTTCCGGAAGTCTGTATTTCACGACGCAGACGGACACGCCCTGCTTTGTGAACCAGTCTGCGACATATGAACCTTCATTGAAAGTGGACAGTATCCTGTATCCGCCTCCAGGGCATACTACAATCATCTGGCCGTTAGGGCGTTTAGGCAGGTATATGTCTATTCTGGCGCTGTCGCCTACATTGTCCAAGTTGCCGTTGCTCTCTATTCTTTCAGGACCTGTAAGTCCGTTGGATACGCCAGGGCCTGCGGTTATTGTCTTGCCGTTTTCTTCGATGCCTTTGTCTGTATTCTGGCCTTCAGGATAAAGAAGGACTGTCTTGGTCGGGCGTAATTTGGTCTTGGGCTGTGGGGCAGCATTGACCTGAACATTCGCGAGCAGCATTGAAAGTCCTGCTGCGACGGTTCCTGTGATTAGTGTAAACAATTTCATGATATAAGGTTTTTTTATGTCTCAACTTCCTTTATGCCAATGAATTCAGGCTTTCTGAGAGTGTCCTTTTCAGGAGTTGGCATATGTCGCGTCCTGCAAATTCCGGCAGGGGATTGAAATGGATGTCGAACGTGAATCCCGGCAGTCTGACCGGCATCTGGAGGAGTCTGCCGCTGGCTAGTTCCTGTCTGACGCAAGGGGCCGGGACAATGCCGATGAGCGATGCGGATTCTTCGACGACCGATTTTATCGCCTCGATGGAGTCTGAGGTCAATGCTGTCCTGGCTTCCAGGTCAGGTGTCAGCAGGGAACTGTAGCCGCTCCATACTGCAAATTTGTTGGAAATGTGTATTCCTGCGATGGTCGAGAATGGCTTGGCTGTCGCTTCGGTATCTTCTTCGCTGACTGCCGCCGCATTTACGGACCTGTTTGCAGGCGAAGCTATGACGATGGCTTCCATTACGCCTATGAGCTTGCTTTCACCCTCGAAGTCAATGGTCTCCGGACTTGGCGATGCTGAGATTTCCACGTCGGCATCCTCAGGCGTTCCGAAATGCGTTCCCGGAACCTCCTCGCTGTCGGCAGCCTCCAGTATCGGCTTCCTTGCCCGGGCCTGGGTGAGGTCGAAGACAATGTCAGGATTAGAGCCTGTTATCATTGACAAAGGCTTCGGAAGCAGGTAGGCGGCAGCCACTGAATCCGCGCAGATTCTGACAGGTTTGCCGGAGGTGAGCTTCCCTTTTTGCCCGAACATCTCGGAAGTTGCTGAATACCAATATTGTATCCGCGATGCGTATTCCTTGAACACGAGGCCTTCGCTTGTCAATGATACTTCGCCTCTGGCCCTCTGGAACAGTATCGCCCCGGTTTCTTTCTCCAGGGAACTTATATTTTGGCTCACGGCCGGCTGGGATACGCCTAGTTTTCTGGATGCCTTGGTGAAGCTTCCTGTTTCTGCAACGGCCATGAATACTTTCAGTCTGAAATCCTCCAGCATGTAAATCGATTTTATATTTTTTCCCTTTATTCGTTACAAAATTAATATTTTTTTGCCGGAATGGTGTAATATTTCTATATTGCACTGATTTTGCAGTGACAATTTGTTATTGTGATATTGTGAAATATTTGATAAACTATTTTAGTATATGAAAAAATTGGTTCTTTTATTTGCGGCTCTGTGTTCTGCGTTCGCGTTCTCTGCGAATGCCCAGAATCAGGTGCTGCCGAATGATCCTGCCGTAAGGAAAGGACAACTCGAAAACGGACTGACCTACTACATCATGAAGAACGGTCAGCCTGCAAATCGTGCCGAGTTCTATCTTGCGACTAATGTTGGTGCTATCCAGGAGACCCCTGACCAGGACGGTCTGGCACATTTCCTCGAGCACATGTGCTTCAACGGTACCAAGAATTTCCCTGGAAAGGGTATTCTCGACTGGCTCCAGAGCATCGGTGCGTCATTCGGCGGCAATGTCAATGCGCAGACCGGAGTTGAGCAGACGACTTATATGCTCAATAACATTCCTCTCATCCGTCCTACAGTTGTGGACTCTTGTATCCTCATCATGCATGACTACTCTCATTTCGTGACTTGCGACCCTAAGGAAATCGATGCCGAAAGGGGAGTCATCATCGAGGAAAGACGTTCCAGAAGAGATGCCAACTGGAGAATGTATGAGAAGTCAAAACCTTACATCTATGGCGATTCCAAGTATGCTTCGTGCTCTCTTATCGGAAGTCAGGAAAACCTCGAGACTTTCAAGCCTGAGAGCCTAACAAACTTCTATCACACATGGTATCGTCCTGACCTCCAGGCTCTTATCGTTGTAGGTGACATTGACCCTGATTACGTTGAGGCTAAGATTAAGGAGATTTTCTCTGATATCCCTGCACCGACCGACCCTAAATCTAAGGATGTCATCATGATTCCTGGAAACCAGGCGCCTGTCATCGGTATCGTATCCGACCCTGAGGCTGTCAATTCTACCTTTGAGGTATATTGGAAGAACGAGGCGATGCCTGAGGAGTTCAACAATACCGTTCTCGGAAAGATTTCCGACATTCTCAAGTCATTGATTTCAAGCATCATGGACGAGCGCTTCTCAGATATTTCAGCAAAGGCTGACGCTCCGTTCATCCATGCCGGTTTCGGTATCGGCAACCTTTGTGAGACAATGGAAGTTTCCATGGGAAATATCGCTGCCCATGAGAATGACCCTGTAGGTGCTTTCAAGGCATTCTATACCGAGATTAAGAAGATGGAGAAATATGGTTTCTCAAGCGACGAGATTTCAAGAGCGAAGGAGGACCTCCTCTCATACTACGAAAGCGCTGCCAAGAAGGCCAGCACAAGACAGAACTCCGAGCTTGTTCAGCCACTCATCGACAACTTCTTCGACAACTACGCTTACATGGAGCCTGAGCAGGAGTATGAGCTCACCAAGCAGCTTATGTCAATGCTTCCGGACCAGGCTATCAACCAGACTGTTGCGCAGATTATCCCTGACAGCAATATGGTAGTCGTATTCAAGGGCCCAGAGAAGGAAGGCTATACTCTTCCTACAGCCGAAGACATCAGGAAGGCTATTGATGAAGTCAATGGCGCTGAAATCAAACCTAATGAGAGCGAGGTTGTCGCAACAGAGTTCCTCGATCCTTCCAAGCTTAAGGGAAGCGCAGTGAAGACTACTGCTGACGGTCTTTACGGAAGCAAGATTCTCACTCTCAAGAACGGCATGAAGGTTATCCTTCGTCCGTCAGATGACGAGAAAGACCATATCGCATTCCAGCTTTACAAGAACGGCGGTTTCTCAATGGTTCCTACAGAGGATCTCGACAGCTTCGACAGCAATGTATGGGGAGCATTCCAGAGCTTCTGCGGTATCTCCAAGTTCAGCGGCACTACCGTCGGCAAGATGCTTTCAGGCAAGAATGTCTCTGTTTCTCCTTTCATCAATGCTCTCCGCCACGGCGTGAACGGAAACTGCACTCCTAAGGATCTCGAGACTGCTCTTCAGCTTACTTACCTCTATTTCGCTGACCCTCGTTTTGACCAGTCTGAATATGACCAGGGCATCAAACAGCTCAAGGCTATCCTTCCTAACTACATCCTCCGTCCTGACTACAAGTTCTCACAGGTAATCAATGAGGTTCTCTATGGTGACAACCCTAGACACAAATTCCTTTCAGAGGCTGTTGTGGACAATGCAAGCCTCGCTACTATCGAGAAGAACTACAGGATGCTGTTCAATGATGCTGCGGGTGCTACCATGATTATCTGCGGTGACTTTGACATTGACACCGTTACTCCTCTCGTTGAGAAGTATCTCGGTTCCATCAAGAAGGGCAAGAAGCCGTTCACCGCGAAGTATGAAGACCCTGAGATTGTTCCGGGAAAGGTTACCGAAGACTTCAAGATGGATATGCAGACCCCTAAGGTTACCGTAATCGAGGTGTTCCAGACAAAACTTCCTGAGTTTAAGGTCATTGACAAGGTTGCTCTTTCTGCTGCAACTTATATCCTCGACATGAGATACACCAAGTCTCTCCGTGAGGATGAGGGCGGCACCTATGGCGCATCTGCTTACGGCTCAGTTACAAGTGAACCTAAGCCGGAGGCTCTTATCCAGGTTTATTTCGATACCAAGCCGGTTGCTGCCGACAAGCTCATAAGCCTCAGCCTTGAAGGTCTCAATGCCCTCGCTGCCGAAGGTCCTACTGCAGATGAATTCGATATGGCTATGAAGAATCTTCACAAGAATCTTCCTGAGTCACGTATTACCAACGGCTGGTGGATGAATTCACTCAAGTTCATGGATCTCCACTCCGTTGACTTCGACAAGGAGTACGAGAGCGCGCTTGAGAATCTCAAACCTGCTGACGTTCAGAATATTCTGAAGACAATTCTTGCCTCAGGTACTGTCAAGACAGTAATCATGCGTCCTGGCGTTACAGCAGAGGCTGAGTAATCATCTGACAAACATAAAGTTCCCTTCGCGGAACTTGAACATACAATTAAGGCCGGCCATCGATTTTGATGGTCGGCCTTTTTTGGCATTGACAGAAATCTTATTCTGTTACAACCTGAACTTTAGGATTGTTTGCAAACAACTTCTTGACGAGTTCGAATTCGGCACCCGGATCGGTGATTACCTTCTCGAGAGCGGTGTTTCCGTCAACGATGAGATACTCGCTGTTCCATTCGTCATAGAATTCGTTCTTGATATTCAGAGTCTTCATCTTGCTCATATTCTCGAGCTCGAGCGCAACGAGTTTCGCGTTTGTGCTCAGATTGACTTCTGTAAGCGGGTTGTTGGATGCCCTGAACTCTCTTAGCGCAACATTTGCAGACAAATCAATGCTTGAAATCTGATTGTCGAACACGAACAGCCACATGAGTAACGGCAGATTCGATACTTCAATGCTGGTGAGCTTGTTGTCATAAACGTTCAGTCTCATGAGCATGTTGAGGTTGTTCAGTTTGATGGATGTGAGCTTGTTGCTGTTCAGGTGAAGCTCTCTCAATGAAGGACAGTCTGAAATCTCAAAGCTTGTGAGATTGCCTTCTACCGCATCAAGTCTGGTGAGGCTAGGCAGGTTCGAAGCCTTGAGCTCGGTAAGGTTTGAACATTTGTTGATAAGGGCCTGATCCAATGACTGGAGCGGAGTGAGGTCAACCTTGCTGACTTTTGTCCTCTGGAGGTAGAGGCTCTCGAGTTTCGGAGTCTTTGACAGGTCAATCTCAGAGATGTTTGTGCCGTAGAGTCTGAGGTCTGTAAGTTCGCCGAGTTTATCGAGATTGATGGAAGAAATCGGGTTCTCGCCGAGGATGAGGACTTTCAATGTCGAGATGCCTTCGATAGGCTTGATGTCGCTTACGCTGTTGAATTTCAGGCTTAATGTTTCCAATGATGTGAAGTACTCCAGTCCTGTGATGTCAGTTACGCAATCGACTGTGCTCTCCGGTTTCTCGGCGAATCCGAGATTGAGTTCCTTCACTACAGAGGCTTCTTCGAATGTGATCTTGCCGTCTCCGTCTGCGTCAATCTTAGGCTCTGTCATTTCCAGGAGTCTTCTTGCGAGCACCATGTCAGCAAAGTGGATAGTGTTGTCCAATGTCGTCACGGTCACTGTCGCATATTCTGAGTTCGTGAATGAACCGGTTCCGAGTGCCTGGACTGAAACTGTATATGTGCTGGCCATGCTGAGTCCTGTAACCTCTACGTTTTCAGGTTTTCCGCTGTTGCCGCTAGTTACTGTGGACTGGTTCGCAGCTTTCACCTCATAGGTGTATCCTGTTGCGTCAGGAATTGCTGTCCATGTGAATGAGAAACTTGTAGTTGACAAGTTGGAGACTTCGATTTTCGGAGTCTGGAGTGTCTCGGATTTTTTCGAACATCCGGAGATAGTGATGGCTGCCGCTGCGGCCAAAGCCAAGAAAAGTTTTGTTTTCATTTACTTATGATTTGTTATGATATGTATTCCTGGGAGTCAGGTTCATGTAACCGACAATAGAACTTGTCGCTTATGTTTCAGGTAATTCAGGTGATATGTATGTCTGATTGTATTGCCTTTAAATTATAAATTTGAGTTGTTCAAAACTGTCAGGGCGATAAGATATGTATTTTTTCTTGTTCTGCAACAACCAGGGGTAATTTTTTTTGAAAAATATCGTACCTTTGCTGTTCTCTGCATGGCTGTTATTCTGCTATGAGGTTTTGCCGGAATTGTGATTTTAAAAATTTGATTCAGATGGATAATGCTTACGACATAGAGACTTACATTGACAAACTTGAGGGTGAACTTGTGCGCATCTGCCGCGAAAGCGGTTTCAAGGTGACTTCCGCTCCTGTCGAGGGTATTGTCAATGGTAGTGTGCAGACTGCTCCGTCAATGCTGTTGTCGAGTCCTGACATTGATGAGCATTGGCAGAAACTGGGCGGTGACTATGTTGCTGACGCAATGCCGCAAATCGCTGATTATCCTACAGTTGCCGTTGCCTGGGCCTCCTATCTGGGCATGGCGGTCGCCTGCGGCTGGGATTCCGACTGGTCAATGTGTTCGAACATGCCTTACTCAGTGTATTACGGAAGTCAGGGTTTCGATGACATGGATGATCATATCATGAGCGATATCATTGGCATTGACCTGAATTCTCCAGAAGCGGAATCTCTGCGTAATCTTTTCCGCCGTTGTGCCGATGCGACGATTTCCCTTATTCGTCACGAAAACATTGAGCCACAGAGTATTGCCGCATATCAGGTCTTCGTTGCATCCTGCCACGAGATGTACCGCATCGGCGCCGCCGTCGAACTGGCCCGCCTCGGCTACAAGTTCGAGAAACTCTGAAGGCGGGGAAAGCCGGTGCAAGCACGGACGGCGTTTATAGCCCGAAATATCTTTCAAAGAAGGTTCGTATCTTTTCGATAACAGTTTTCTTTTTCTCCTTCCTGTTCCCGCCACCGAAACGTGACATCGGCGGCAAAATCTTGTCAATGTCAGTGCCTGTGGTCCTGACCTGTCCGTCCCTGAAACTGCTCTCAATGAACTTTTCTGTCTCCTCTGGCTTGAGATGTTCACTTTCAATGATTTCCTGTAGTTCCTCGGCTTTGCGGCGCTGGACATACTCCCGCCAGCCCTGATCGACATCAGTATCAGCATTGACACTGCTTATGAAGTTTTCGATAAGTTCCTTCTTGCTCCTGAGCTGGAGACTGGAGCCGATAGCCTTCGAGATATTTACCAGAATTTCTTTGTCGGTGCAGTTGGAGTCGTGATATTTCTGGACCAGAAGAAGGATATAGTCAATGTTGATTTCGACTTGGCGGATAAGCTCGGTCTCGAAGATGAGGTCATCATTGATATTCTCCTTTTCTCCGGTTTTGCGGCGGCGCCACTTGTCCCGGAGATCCAGATAATGACTCTGGTAGTCCTGCATCTGCCTGTCTGAGAGCTCTTCACGTCCGTCGAACTGGTCGAATGTGGAGAGAATGTTTATGGATTTGAGGAGACTTCCGAACAGCATGACAAACCGCCTTTCTGCATCCTCGCCTATAATCGGCTGGTCTTCAGGGAATTCGCTCTTGAGCTGTCCGACCAGTTCGCTGTATCCGTAGCAGTGCTTGCCGTCCTTGTTGTCATATCCGTTGTAATATGACCAGAAATCCTTGAGCACTACGATACTGCTGGCATCTTTGTCTCCGAACAGCGCGATGGCGTCGTCTGTAGCCTGCTGCAAATCTCTGAAACAAACTATGTTGCCGAAGACCTTTACGGAATTCAGTATCCTGTTGGTTCTGGAAAAAGCTTGGATGAGACCGTGTTGTTTCAGATTCTTGTCCACAAACAGGGTGTTGAGAGTGGTCGCGTCGAATCCCGTGAGGAACATGTTGACCACTATCAGCAAATCTACCTGTTTGTTCTTCATCCTCAGTGACAAGTCCTTATAATAGTTCTGGAACTTGTCTCCGGACGTGTCGTAATTGGTGGAGAACATCTGGTTGTAATCCTTGATCGCTCCCTCCAGAAAGTCTCTTGACTGCTGATCCAGTTGCGTAGTGCTCTCTGGATTCTCCTCTGCCAAGATACCGTCAATGTCCTCCTCATTGGCACTGTAACTGTATATCGTGGCAATCTTAATTCTCTGGGCCTCAGGTAAATCTGCCTGCTGCCTTTTGAATTCGTTGTAATATGCCTTGGCCATCGGAATGGAAGCTACGGCGAACATTGCATTGAACCCGTTCAGCTTCTGTTCTGTCTTGTGCTCCTTGAGCGAAATTCCTTTCTTCGCACTCGCGACCTTGTGGATGTCGTCGAGAACCCTGAAAGAATAGTAGGAGCTTCGCATTGTCTTCTGGTCGAAATGGTCAATGATATATTTCACTATCTGCGACACTCTCTCCGGCGAGGCCATTGCCTTTTCCCTGTCAATGGCAGAAATCTGTTCGTCAGCGATACCTGTCTTCTCCTTCATGGTATTGACATAATCGATTCGGAAAGGGAGTACATTGCCGTCATTGATGGCATCAACGATGGTGTATGTGTGGAGTTTGTCTCCGAAGGCCTGTTGCGTGGTTTTTAGCCTCATGTCTCCACCGGTTCCGGCATTCTGTGCGAAAATAGGCGTGCCCGTGAAACCGAACATGTGATATTTCTTGAAGTTCTTCGTGATGGCAGTATGCATCTCTCCGAAGTTGCTTCTGTGACATTCATCGAAGATAATTACCACGCGCTGCTGGAATACGGGGTGGTTCTTGTTCTTCTGGATGAAGATGGAAAGCTTTTGTATGGTCGTGACGATGATACGGTAATCATGATGTCCGCCGTTCTTGTCCTTGTTCTCCAGTTGTCTCTGCAATACGGCAGTCGAGGAGTTGCCGTTGGCCGCGCCCTCCTCGAAACGGTTATATTCCTTCATCGTCTGATAGTCCAGATCTTTTCTGTCGACGACGAAGAGGACTTTGTCAATGTAAGGGAGCCTGGATGCCAGCTGTGCTGTCTTGAATGAGGTCAATGTCTTTCCGGAACCTGTCGTGTGCCAGATATATCCGCCTCCGTCGGTTTTTCCGTAAAGTTTGTAGTTGTTTGCAACATTGATTTTCTGGAGTATCCGTTCCGTGGCGGCAATCTGGTACGGACGCATCACCATTAGCATTCTCTCGCTGGTGAATACGCAATACTTGGTGAGGATGTTCAGCAGGGTATGCTTGGAGAAGAATGTCTTGGTGAAATCCACCAGGTCGTTGATTACCTTGTTGTTGCTGTCTGCCCAGAAGGATGAGAACTCGAATGAGTTGCTGGTTTTCTTCGATTTGTTACGGCCTCCTGTTTCCGCCTCCTTTATATGGTTGGCTCTGGTGGTGTTCGAGTAGTATTTGGTGTTGGTGCCGTTAGAGATGACGAATATCTGCACATACTCATACAGCCCGCAGCCTGCCCAGAAACTGTCGCGCTGGTATCTGTTTATCTGGTTGAACGCTTCTCTCAGCTGGTTGCCTCTGCTTTTCAGTTCAATGTGGACGAGGGGGAGTCCGTTGACGAGGATGGTCACGTCGTACCTCGTGTCGTGGTTTCCGCCTTCTTCTACGTACTGGTTGATGACCTGAACGAAATTGTTGTGTATGTTGTTCTTGTCAATGAGGTAGATGTTCCGGCTTTCTCCTGTATCTCTTCTGAGGACCTGGATGTAATCTTCCTGTATTTTGGTAGTCTTTGCTACAATATCATCATTCTTGTTGGCGATGCAGGTGTTGAAGAACTGCTCCCACTCATTGTCCGTGAAGCTATATCCATTCAGTTTCTCCAGACGGGTGCGGAGATTGGATATGAGGTCTGCTTCCGGATGAATCGGCAGATACTCATAGCCTTGCTCTGTAAGAAGACGGATGAATTCCCTCTCCAGATCAGCCTCACTCTGGTATGCTTCGGACGTGCTCACCGCGTGCTCATATTCCGAGACCACGGTGTACTCCTGACTTTCCGCTATGATATTGTACTGGGACATGATATGTATGTTTGTTTATAAACGTTTGAATGTCAATAATCTGTCACGATAGTATTCGTATTGCTGCCTGCGCTTTTCCATTTCGGCCGGGAGACCTGAGGTCAGGTCGTTAGTCAGGGTGTCGAAGCGGTCAAGGATATCTGCGATTCTTTGTTGTTCCTCAAGAGGTGGAATGGGTAACTGAATTTTACCAATATCGTCTTTATTGACCTTAATCGGAACAGCATTGACTAAAGTATATTTCCTTAATTCTTTTCGCCCTAGTTTGCTTTCGATGATGTGCTTGAGGTATCGTGGAAGTACATATTTCGGGTTTGGTCTTATCAGCGCTAAAGAAACATAGTAGGCAACTTCAACTTGCTTGTCGAATACAGCACATACACCAATGCTGCCAATCCTTGTCATGAAGATGTCCCCAATCAAAGGTTTTATCTTATATTTTTCAAAATCCTCCCTTGATATGAATTTCCTAGAATTATAGATATTGCTGATGTTCTCTACGCTAATAAAAGGGATTCCAGACTCTTTGTATGTAGGTGTTTTGTGAGTTCCATCATAGATGCTTGATATTTCACTCATCTTCATCCACTTTATTTCTTGCCCCCCCC
>FR890624.1:23881-38946 GCA_000435075.1 Bacteroides sp. CAG:770
CCCTATTGAAATTCAATAAGTTATCGCGATAAAAGTTGTATTGTTGCTGTCTTTTTTGCAGTTCTGCTTGCAGTTCTGCTTGCAGTTCTGTAAACGTATCCAGAATCCTCACAATCTCTTCCTGCACAGGAAGTGGCGGCACTGGGATTTCGAGATCCTTTAAGTCTCCCTGTGTTAGTTTAGGGATATTTCCATGCACAAGATTATGGATGTCTATTATCTGGATGTAATAGAACAAGAACCTTAATAGGACACCTGTTTTCTCTGCAATAATATGTGCATGATTATTGACCCATATCTTTCCCTGAGCCCAATTTACAACGGGAGTACCATTTGGTGTTATAACACTTCCATCCTCACCAATCAGGACATAGATGCCATCAAAAATGTAATTTGCCACCCAATCCTGGATGCCATTTGCACCGTAGTATGGGTATGGGCCACTCTGTCTTGCTCCCTTTGTGATAGGCTTCCTCTTTCCATCAAGGATATTGCAGCATTCCCCAAGCAGTTTCCACTCCACTCCATCCGGACAGTACTGCTGTATTAACCTTTCTAACTTGCTCATGTTTTCCTTCTGTCAAGTATTGCGTTTTCCCTTAAAATCCTTACCTTTGTGTCAGAGATTTTTTTATATGAATGGTTGAGGCGCTCGTCAAACTTAATTTAAAAAGCATTCGCCTTCGGGTGAGTGCTTTTTTGCTTTGGAGATGTACTGGCGGAAGTACTCTCGAAGGCCGCTCTCAGCTCTCAAACCAACAACAATTCATATTAAAATGAAAAAAATCTCTATCATCATTAAGTTTGACGAGCGCCCTGACACAGAGTGCAGAGCAGCTCACAAACCTATTTTTGTCAGAGGCCACTTCAGATTGGTCGGAGGCAAAAAGGTTTACGTGAAGGCCCACTACCGTAACCGGTAGGCGGACAGCCTTGTTTGAACGCCCGTCAGTATCGGAGCCGCTCCTCACCCGAGCGGCTTCGTCATTACCTTCCTCTCCGAAATGGCACAATGACTTCATATCTCAATTTCGTTAATAATCTTGTCAATTTCAGCCCGCAGAACATTCTCCCGTGACACAATCTCCTGCAATTCAGCATTGAGTTTCACGATGTCGATTTTCTCGCGCGTATCTTCCTGCTCGACGTATGTCGAAACCGACAGGTTGTAGTCGCTTTTCGCGATTTCATCATTGGCCACCAGTCTGCTGATATACTGCACATCTTTCCGGTCTGTGAAAATATCGAGAATATGTCGGATGTTATCATCCGTGAGCTTGTTGCTGTTTGTGACCTTGACACATTCTTTAGTTGCATCGATGAACAATGTGCAGCTGTCCTTTTTCGCTTTTTTCAGCACCATGATGCACGTCGCGATGCTCGTTCCGAAAAACAGATTGTCAGGTAGCTGGATAACGCAGTCAACGTAGTTGTTGTCTATGAGATACTGTCTGATTTTCTTCTCGGAACCGCCTCTGTACATCACGCCGGGGAAGCAAACGATGGCTGCTGTCCCGTTGGTCGCCAGCCATGCCAGCGAGTGCATGATGAAAGCCAGATCCGCCTTCGATTTCGGCGCAAGCACACCTGCCGGAGCGAATCTCGGGTCATTGATCAATGTTATATCGTCGTCTCCTTTCCACTTGGTCGAGTACGGCGGATTGGAAACTATCACCTCGAACGGCTCGTCATCCCAATGCTGCGGTGAAAGCAACGTGTCTTCGCAGGCTATGTCAAACTTGTCATAATCAATGTCATGCAGGAACATATTGATTCTGCATAGGTTGTATGTCGTGAGATTGATTTCCTGTCCGAAGAAGCCTTGGCGGACATTGTCCTTGCCCAATATCTTGGCGGCTTTCAGCAGCAGCGAGCCGGAACCGCAGGCCGGGTCGTAAACTTTATTGACCTCTGTCTTGCCGACAGTCGCAAGCTTGGTCAGTAGTTCGCTTACTTCCTGCGGTGTGTAATACTCTCCACCGGACTTGCCGGCATTGGAGGCATACATGCCCATCAGATATTCGTAGGCGTCACCAAATGCGTCAATGGTGTTGTCTTGATAATCACCCAATTTCATTGACTCAATCCCTCTCAGGAGCTTGACCAGTTTCTCATTTCTCTTGATGACGGTCGCGCCCAATTTGTTGGAATTCACGTCAAGGTCGGCGAACAGTCCTTTGAAATCGTCCTCGCTGGCAGTGCCTTTGGCTGAACTTTCGATGGCTTTGAAAATGCCCTCCAGAGTCGTGTTCAGATTGTCGTCCTTGTCGCAGACTTTGCAGATGTTACCGAAAAGCTGTGACGGCAGGATGAAAAATCCTTTCACGCTTACCATCTCCTCTCTAATTCCCTCTGCTACTGCATCTTCAAGATTCGCATAGTTGAAATCCTTGTTTCCGGTTTCCCATTCACCTCTGTTTATGTACGATGTGATGTTCTCGCTTATGTATCTGTAGAAGAGTATTCCCAAGATGTAGGACTTGAAATCCCATCCGTCCACGGATCCTCTCATTTCATCGGCTATAGCCCAAATGGTCCTGTGGAGTTCAGCACGCTCCACTTCCTTCTTATTGTCTGTCATTGTCTGATTTTTTCCTTGCTCCGGTAAATTTAATGAAAATGCATGACCTTGGCAAATAATCAGCCCAAAACGATATCCACTCGGCGTGTTCGGGATTGTTTACGTATTCTGAAGAAGTGGGTTTTCCTGGTTCTCATGGGAAAGTTGTGTCTGCATATGGCATTTTTGTCCGAAGTATAGCCGTTTTCACAGGTTGGCATTGGCATTGGCATTGACATTGACATTGACATTGGCCGTTGGATGGAAGTATTTCGTCGTGCTCCTAATTATTGCTAAGCAAAGCAATGACATTTGTCCGTGGAATGGGCGGATTTTACGTACGTATTCAGTATGTATCTACATCATGTTTCCGATATGGGGCGCCCATTCAGCAGCTCACATCCGGCTGCAGTGTTGCTTTGTTCTGTATAAAACGTTTTCGCGGGACAAAACACTTTGCGGTATTCATTTGGTTCCATCTAAAACGTTTTCGCGGAACCAAATTGCCTGAAGACTGCCCGCTCTGGCCCGCGCGTATGAGGTGGAAAGGATCGCCCCAGCGTGGCGTACCAGTCCGCATGGTCCGACCGGCAGGCGTACGTGGGATCCTTCCTTTCCATATCATATGTTCGATGTCTATGGTTTCCCGAGGCACGGCGAAACTCATGAAACATCACAAAATGCGAACAGGCAAGGTCTTCTGCAAAACCTTGCCTGTTTTCTTGCCACTATAAGGCCTGTAGACACCTACAAAGGCGTTTTTGGTACTCCCATCGGGATTCGAACCCAAACCGTCAGAACCGGAATCTGAAATCCTATCCATTAGACTATGGGAGCAAAAGGGGACAGGAACAAATGCCGCCATGCGGAATTGATTTTCCTTATCTCCGTTGCAAAGTTAACTATTTTAATGATTAATCCGTGTAATTTTTCGCTTTTCTCTAAGATTTTATTTAATTTTGCCAGACAAGGGCGAACTGTCTCTCTTTGTTGAAATTCCGCCTGAATGTTCAGTTAGGACCGATTTTTGAGAGGTAAACGACATTTTGGCAGCCGATGGGCAATTGGAGTAGGGATAAGCGTTTGGAAGGTGGGAATAGTAGTAGATGGCTGTCAGGTTCTCACACGATTTTTTAACACGAATAAAACAAATTTTGATACTATGAAGAAAGCATATGTATTTCCAGGTCAGGGAGCACAGTTCCCGGGTATGGCCAAAGAAGTATATGAGAAGAGTCAGAAGGCCAAAGAAATGTTCGAAAAGGCCAATGAGATTCTAGGATTCAGGATTACAGACATAATGTTCGACGGAACACCGGAAGCATTGAAAGCCACAAAGGTGACTCAGCCTGCGATATTCCTCCACTCAGTTGTACTTACAGCATGTTATGACCAGTTCCAGCCGGATATGGTTGCGGGACATTCACTCGGTGAATTCTCAGCACTTGCTGCCAGCCACGCCATAGCATTCGAGGACGCATTGAAACTTGTATCCATCAGGGCCAAGGCTATGCAGAAATGCTGTGAGCAGATGCCGGGTTCGATGGCGGCTATCATTGGCCTGACCAATGAGCAGGTCGAAGACCTTTGCAAATCATGCCACGGACTCGTGATTCCGGCAAACTACAACTGCGACGGTCAGGTGGTAATTTCAGGAGAGAAAGATTCAGTTGCAGAGGCTTGTGACAGGGCTAAGGCAGAAGGAGCCAAAAGGGCCTTGCCGCTTGCAGTGAGCGGAGCTTTCCACTCGCCACTCATGGAACCTGCACGCGTTGAACTTGGAGCGGCAATCGAAGCCACAGAAATCAAGGCGCCGATTTGCCCTATCTATCAGAACGTTACGGCTCAGCCTACACAGGATCCTGAGCTTATAAAGAAAAATCTGCTTGCGCAGCTTACAGCACCGGTGAAATGGACCCAGTCCGTGAAGAATATGCTGGCTGACGAGGCAGATTATTTTATGGAGATAGGTCCGGGCAAGGTTCTTCAGGGACTCGTGAAGCGAATCGCCGGCTCTATCGTGACCGTAGAAGGTCTGGAGACTCTGTAGTCTTATAAGAGAGACATCGCCGGGATTCCGGCCGATGTCTTTATGCTTAATATAACTTGCTATGATGTAGCAGGTTATATTTGGGTTTCATATAGAAACAAACGAAAATCAATCACATAAACATTAACGATTATGGCAAAAGAAAAGAAATTCATCACCTGTGACGGTAACTATGCTGCCTCTCAGATTGCTTACCTTTTCAGTGAGCATGCAGCTATTTACCCTATCACACCATCATCGACAATGGCAGAGAACATTGACGAGTGGGCGGCCCACGGAAAAAAGAACCTGTGGGGCGAGACTGTGAAAGTTACCGAGATGCAGAGTGAAGGCGGTGCTGCAGGAGCTGTTCACGGCTCACTTCAGGCCGGTGCCCTTACGACGACATATACTGCATCCCAGGGACTCCTCCTCATGATTCCTAACATGTACAAGATTGCAGGTGAGATGCTTCCTGCCGTGTTCCACGTTTCAGCACGTGCCCTCGCATCTCATGCATTGTCAATCTTCGGTGACCATCAGGACGTTATGGCATGCCGCCAGACAGGCTTCGCAATGCTTGCTTCCGGTTCAGTACAGGAGGCTCAGGACCTCGCGGCAGTTGCTCACCTTTCAGCTATCAAGTCAAGCATTCCGTTCCTCCATTTCTTCGACGGATTCCGTACATCACACGAAATCCAGAAGATCGAGGCCATCGATGAGGACGATCTCAGAAATATGGTCAGCACCAAGTCTTTGGAGAAATTCAGAGCAAGAGCTCTTACTCCGGAGGCACCTGTAACAAGAGGTACTGCACAGAACGGCGACGTATATTTCCAGGCGGTAGAGTCCAGAAACCAGTTCTATGAGGCAGTTCCGGATGTAGTTGCACGCTACATGGGCGAACTCGGCGAACTCACCGGACGCAACTATCGTCCGTTCGAGTACTACGGAGCACCTGACGCAGAAGAAATCATCGTTGCGATGGGTTCTGTTACCGAGACCATCAAGGAGACCATCGACTATCTCGAGGCTCACGGAAGAAAATACGGTGTCGTTACAGTTCACCTCTACAGACCATTCTCAGAGAAATACTTCTTCAAGGTGCTTCCTAAGAGCGTGAAGAAGATTGCTGTTCTCGACAGGACCAAGGAGCCGGGATCACTCGGAGAGCCTCTCTACCTTGATGTGAAGGCAATGTTCCAGGGCAAAGACCAGGAGCCTGTAATCGTAGGCGGACGTTATGGCCTTTCATCAAAGGATACAACTCCTGCACAGATCGTTGCCGTATTCGACAACCTCGAGCAGAGCGAGCCTAAGAACGACTTCACCATTGGTATCGTAGATGACGTTACTTTCAAGTCCCTCCCTATCAAGAAGGAAATCTCCATCGTGAAGCCAGGCACAACAGAGTGCAAATTCTACGGACTCGGTTCAGACGGTACAGTAGGTGCCAACAAGAACACCATCAAGATTATCGGTAACCACACCAGCAAGTATTGTCAGGGTTACTTCGACTATGACTCTAAGAAATCAGGCGGTTACACCTGCTCACACCTCAGATTCGGTGATGCGCAGATCAAGGCTCCATACCTCGTATCTACCCCTGACTTCGTAGCATGCCACGTTCCTTCATACCTCCGTAAGTATGACGTTCTCAAGGGCATCAAGGATGGCGGTACCTTCCTTCTTAACAGCCTTTGGAATGCAGAGGAGACTGTAAAGAGACTCCCTGACTTCGTGAAAGCTACATTGGCGAAGAAACATATCAAGTTCTATATCATTGACGCTACCAAGATTGCATCTGAGATCGGCCTCGGCGGAAGAACCAACACCATTCTCCAGTCTGCATTCTTCAAGATTACAGGCATCATCCCTTACGAGGACGCTGTCAAGTACATGAAAGACGCTATCGTCAAGAGCTACGGCAAGAAGGGCGAGAAGGTTGTCAACATGAACTATGCGGCTGTTGACCGCGGAGGCGAGTATGAGCAGGTCAATGTTCCTCAGGAGTGGGCTAACATCACAGCCAAATTCGTCAACCCTAACAAGGACCGTCTCGCTCCAGAATTCGTAAAAGAAATCGCTGACGTTGTGAACTCACAGGCTGGTGATACACTTCCAGTAAGTTCATTCATGCCTTATGCCGACGGTACAATGCCTGCAGGCACAGCCGCTTACGAGAAACGTGGTGTGGCTGGGTTCGTGCCACAGTGGCAGCCTGACAACTGTATCCAGTGCAATACTTGTGCATTTGTCTGCCCTCACGCTGCTATCCGTCCGTTCATCCTCAATGATGAGGAAGTTGCAGCAGCACCTGCGGGTCTCAAGACATCTCAGGGCAAGGCAGTCCTCAAGGACTACAAGTTCGCCCTTTCAGTTTCAGTCGCAGACTGTACAGGTTGCGGCAACTGCGTTGACGTCTGCCCTGCAAAGGAGAAAGCACTCGTTATGGTTTCTGCACTCGACGAGCAGGCTGAGCAGGAGAACTTCGATTACCTCAATACAAAGGTAGGCTACAAGGATACCATCGTTAACAAGTCTCAGAGTGTCAAGAACTCACAGTTCTCACAGCCTCTGTTCGAATTCTCAGGCGCTTGCGCAGGTTGCGGTGAGACTCCATACATCAAGAACATCACCCAGCTCTTCGGCGACAGAATGATGATTGCCAATGCTACGGGATGTTCATCAATCTATGGTGCTTCATTCCCTGCATCACCATACTGCACCAATGCTGAAGGACATGGTCCGGCTTGGGCAAACTCACTCTTCGAGGACTTCTGCGAATTCGGTCTCGGTATGAAACTCGGTTCTGACCGTGTAAGGCAGACAATCGCTGAGATTATGACTCAGGGTCTCGACTGCGAGAAGGCTTCAGACGAAATCAAGGCTCTCTTCAGACAGTGGCTTGAGAACAAGAACAATCCTGCAGTTACCCGTGAGGTTACGGACAAACTCCTGCCTCTCATGGAGAATACTGATTGCCCACACTGCAAGAAACTCTTGACATACAAGAAGTTCCTCCCTGCACGTAGCCAGTGGATTATCGGTGGTGACGGTGCAAGTTACGATATCGGATACGGCGGACTCGATCATGTGCTCGCTTCTGGTGAGAACGTAAACATCCTCGTTCTTGATACTGAGGTATATTCAAATACCGGTGGACAGTCATCTAAGGCAACTCCTGCCGGAGCTATCGCCAAGTTCGCTGCAAGCGGCAAGAAGATCCGCAAGAAGGACCTCGGCATGATGGCAATGAGCTACGGCTATGTATATGTTGCTCAGGTAGCTATGGGTGCAAATCCTGTTCAGTACCTGAATGCTATCAAGGAAGCTGAGGCTTACGACGGACCATCACTCATCATCGCTTATGCTCCATGTATCAACCATGGTCTGAAGGCAGGTATGGGTCTCAGCCAGAAGGAGGAGAAACTTGCAGTAGAGTGCGGTTACTGGCACCTTTACAGGTTCAACCCTGAACTTGAAGGAACAGACAAGAATCCGTTCTCACTCGATAGCAAGGAACCAGACTGGAGCAAGTTCCAGGACTTCCTGAAGGGCGAGGTTCGTTTCGCATCCCTCTACAAACTCTTCCCTGAGAGAGCAGATGAACTTCTTCAGAAGACAGAGGAATTCGCTAAGATCCGTCTCGAGTCTTACAAGAAACTCGCTGGTAAATAATATTGTCAGGAGTTGCGCATCAGCGTAACCTGAACAGTTACAAATAATTCATCCCGGAGTCCGTCAAGGATTCCGGGATGTTTTTTATTATGGCCTCTGAATACAAAAAACCGGCAGGACCTAATTCCTGCCGGTTCAAATATCGTTAAAATTGTGTTATTTGCACCACTTGTCGAGCCAGTCGAAATACTCACGATGCCAGAACAGCGCGTTCTGAGGCTTGGTAACCCAGTGGCACTCATCAGGGAAGATGACAAGCTTCGAAGGAACACCCATCATCTGAGCTGCATTGAAAGCAGCCATTCCCTGGTCATAAGGAATACGGAAGTCCATGCAGCCGTGGATGCAGAGGATAGGGGTGTGCCACTTCGTAACATTGTCAGCAGGGCTGTGAGAATAATGCCACTTCGCCTTTGCACTTGTGCTCCATGGAGAACCGGCCTGCTGGATACCACCGAAAGTGATGCCGTCGCCTGCAGGTCCTGTCTGTCCCGGAGTATATGAGAACTCAGTCAGACCACCATTGTCCCAGTTGCAGAACCACATCTCCTCAGTCTCGTAATACATGTATTTCTCATCGAAGATGCCCGCATGAGCGATGAAGCAATCGAAGGTATTCTCATGGACACCAGCAAGATAGTAAACCGAATATCCGCCATAGCTAGCTCCGCAGGCAGCCATCTTGTCAATGTAAGGCTCCGATTTCAGCTCACGCGCCGCTGCAAGGTAATCCTGGATGTTCTGTCCAGAATAATCACCGGAAATCTGCTCGCACCACTCCTGACCGAATGCAGTAGTACCACGTCTGTTAGGAAGCACTACAACATATCCCTGAGAAGCCATCAGACGATAATTCCATCTGTAAGACCATGACTGACTGAGAGTTCCCTGAGGACCGCCGAGGCATATAAGAATTGACGGATAAGTCTTTGTCTCATCGAACTGTGGAGGGTAGAGAACCCATGTGAGCATGTCTTTTCCGTCTGTTGTGCGAACCATTCTGGCCTCAGTCTTGTGACTGGCAAGTCTGGAAAGAATATGCTCATTCTCATGAGTAATCTGCTCGGAGGCACCGTCAGCTTCATTTACGCAGACAAGTTCGGTAGGGTAGTCCATACAACACCAGCTTGCGAGAAGTTTAGTGTTTCCGTCCTCACCCCTGACAACAGCGAAAGGAGAATCATAGTCATTCCACTGGTTCTCTTTGGTAATGCGGGTGATTCCGCCATTGAGATCAGCCTTGAAAATACCTTGGAGGCCTTCAGAAAGAGCATTGAAATAAATGTGCTCTGAATCATCAGCCCAGACAGGACCGGCAGCATTGTACTTGAAGTCTGCGGTCAGGTCACGGATGTTGCTGATTTCACCATTGTTGAAGTCAGCAGCCATGAGACGGCTCTTGTCAGCCTCGTAGCTGTCACGTGCCATGCTCAGCCAAACAATCTTCTTCCCGTCAGGGCTCCATACCGGATTTGTGTCATAACCGCCGCCCATAGGGATTACAGTGCATGTGCCGTCAGCTACATTATATATGTAGATTTCAGTATTGGTGCTGAAAGCATACTCCTTGCCGGTCTTCTTCTTGCAGGAATAAGCGATATACTTTCCGTCAGGAGTCCAGTCAAGCTGCTCTAGACCGCCGTGAGGCTCTGTAGGGAGCTCGTAAAGCTTCTCCTCATTTGCGAGAATGTCAATGCTGTTGTCCGGTGTGATTTCGCTTCCGAGTTTTGCAACAAAAGTATGAGGCAGTTCAGTTACCCAATGATCCCAATGTCTATACATCAGATCTTCAGCGACATACGCGTCAGCCTTGTCAAGTTTCGGGTCGGAATCCTTAGCTGTCTTCACGTCACTCTTGACATAACTGATATACATCAGACTCTTCTCGTCAGGAGAGAGCTTGAACTCGCCGATGCCATTGGGAACATTGCTGAGCTGTGTTCTCTTCACAAGTTTAGGATTGTCACCGGAAAGTCCGCGTACCGTAGCCTTCCAGATCTGACCGCCCTGGATATAGGTGATGGTATTTCCATTTGTCCAGCGGGCGCAGCTGATGCTCTTTCCGTCTTTGGTAAGCTGGCGAGGAGATGTCCCATCGACATTGGCAACAAACAAGTTGCGGCAAGTGCGGTTGTCCTCAATGGAAGTGTAGCTGACGCCGTAGAGAATGGTTTTTCCGTCAGGAGACAACTGCGGGTCAGAAAGCCTGCCGAAAGAAAGCAGAACCTCAGGAGTCATCTTCCCGTCGGTAATTTCAATGTCAGACGGCCCGATATACTCTGCCGCCTCTTTTTCACAATTACAGTTCATTGCTAGTAAAGCGCTGATTGTCAAGGCGGACAGACCGCCCGAGCTTATTAAACTTTTCATTATCCGTATTGGTTTTTTGTTATTAACTAATCTTGCTATAGTCTGGTTTCTGATATTTGTCTTTCCTCATCTCCAACGCTAAAGGCCTGTTCAATGGCATTGACAAGTCCGGATCTTTCTTCAGGATATTGTCTGCGTAAGCCCTTGCGTCAGAGAGAATTGCCCCGTCTTTTGCCAATGACGCGATGGAAAGCTCTATCGGAAGTCCGCTCTGCTGGGTGCCTTCCATGTCGCCCGGCCCCCTCATCTTCATGTCCTCCTCTGCAAGCACGAACCCATCCTCAGTCTGGCAGAGAAGGTCAATGCGTTTCCGTGATTCCTCGCTCAGTTTATCTCCGCGGACCAGGATACAATACGAATCTCCTCCGCCACGTCCGACCCTGCCGCGCAACTGATGTAACTGGCTGAGTCCGAACCTTTCAGGACTTTCGATTACCATGACCGTGGCATTAGGGACATCCACACCTACCTCGATTACGGTAGTGGAAACCAGAATGTTGGCCCTGCCCGCAGCAAAAGCATTCATATTGAATGCCTTATCCTCGTCACTCTGTTGTCCGTGGACGATGGCAACCTTATACGGCGGATGCGGAAAAGCAGCGACAATCTCCTCGTATCCGCTCTCCAGATTCTTGTAGTCCACTTTTTCATTGATGAAAATCATAGGATAGACGACGTAGGCCTGATGTCCCTTGGCAATCTGCTCCTTCATGAAATTGTAGAGCTGAAGTTTCTGCCGTTCGGTAATCTGGATGGTCTGAATCGGCTTCCTGCCTGGAGGCATCTCATCAATGACAGAGACGTCCAAGTCTCCGTACAGTGTCATCGCCAGAGTCCTCGGAATCGGTGTGGCCGTCATGACCAGGATATGCGGAGCGATACCGCAACTGGCTTTCTTCCAGAGCTTTGACCTCTGATCGACGCCAAACCTATGCTGTTCATCAATGATAGCAAGTCCGAGGTTGCTGAAAACGACATTGTCTTCTATCAATGCATGTGTACCGACTATTATTCCTGTCTTGCCGGATGCCAGATCTTCGAGAATCGTACGGCGCTCGGCAGTCTTCGTCGTACCTGTAAGTACGGCGACATTGACCCCGGTTCCCTCGAGATACTTGCACATGTTCTTATAGTGTTGGCGTGCAAGCACTTCGGTCGGAGCCATGATACATGACTGGTAGCCGTTTCCGTATGCGATCAGGGCAGAGAGCACCGCCACCATTGTCTTTCCCGAACCGACATCGCCCTGAAGCAGGCGGTTCATCTGTTTGCCGCTCATCATGTCAGCCCGTATTTCCTTGATAACTCTCTTCTGGGCACCGGTAAGGTCGTATGGAAGAGACTTGTAGCAGATGTTGAAAGCATCGCCTACCTTGTTCATCATCAGACCTTTGGCGTTGCGGCTGCGGATATATTTCTGTTTCAGGAGTGACAGTTGGAGAAGGAACAGTTCCTCGAATTTCAGCCGGTATTCGGCCTTCTTCAGCGAATCCACATCCTTCGGAAAATGGATGTTTGTCAATGCAAAAGCGAGTGGTACCAGGCCTTTCTCTTTGAGTATATACTCAGGAAGTGTCTCCTGAATGGAACCTCCTGCTGCGTTGAGGGCAGAGGCCATGATTTTGTTCATGACTTTTCCTGTAATTCCGGCATTTTTGAGCTTTTCAGTCGATGGATAGACGCCAGTCATCGTGCCTCCAGGCAGACTGTTCTGACACGGGTCATCTATCTCGGGATGAACCATATTCAGACGGCTGCTGAAAAGAGTAGGCTTTCCGAAGAAAATGAATGTCGAGCCGATTGTCAGTTTCGAAAAGACATACTTGATTCCCTTGAAAAAGACAAGTTCCAGGCTGCCTGAACCGTCAGAGACAATCACACTGAGTCTGCTGACTGCATTGAATTTTGCCTGAGAGGGGTCAATGCACTTGCCTGTCTTGTCAAGTAATGTGGATGAAACGACTTGAGCCCGGATTTGCACGAATGCGTTTCCGGGCTGTATTGCAGCTATCGGCAGAATATTGCTTCTGTCAATGTATTTGTATGGGTAAAGCCTGATCAGGTCGCCTGTTGTCCTGATATTCAATTCGGATTCCAGAAGTTGGGCTCTTCTGGGCCCGACTCCCTTAATAAACTGTATTTCGGAATGCGACTCTGTCTGCATTGGCATCTGAATTATTCTACTCAAGTTACGCAAGTTGTCAAACTTGCTGAACGTTAGTGCGAATTTGAGTGGTGCCACTCGTCCGAAGGCTGAAAGCCCAACGCACTTTTATTTGTACGTTACCCTCTCCCTAAATCCCTCCTCTCCAGACTGTCCGAAAAGTCCTCGCGAGACTGAAATACCCCGTACCCCTATACAAGGCCAGAAGCGGATTCTCGATTCTCACTGAGGAATGTTTGACTTTTCGGACAACCTCCCTCGGGGAAGGGACTTACCCTCGCCCTTTCGGGCTCTATAAGCGGTGTTTCGCACTTGCGAAACTTGAGTTATTCTATCTGAGGACGTCCCGGTCGTTCCGGACGGCTTTCCTCTACATTTCTTTCCTGCATTTTTCCTGCTTGAAGCCTATCGTATGCCACTCTATGCTTGTAGATGTCGATAGCTGCATAGATTGATGACATCATTGACATCGGATCCGCTTCATCTCTTCCTGCCATCGAATATGCTGTTCCGTGGTCCGGGGATGTCCTTACGATTGGCAGGCCTGCAGTGAAGTTCACTCCGTCATCGAAGTCGAGAGCCTTGAACGGTGCCAATCCTTGGTCATGGTACATTGCAAGTGTCGCGTCGAATTTGCTGTAGTTGGCCAAACCGAAGAATCCGTCCGGGGAGTAAGGTCCGAAAGCCATGATACCTTCATCATTGGCGGCCTTGACTGCCGGTGCGATAATGGTTTCCTCTTCGTCTCCGAGAAGTCCGTCGTCTCCGCAGTGAGGATTCAGTCCGAGTACGGCGATTTTAGGCTTGGTGACACCGAAATCGCGTCTGAGAGAAGCGTCCATGATGCGCAGTTTGGTAAGAATCTTCTCCTTGGTGATGCTTGAAGGGACGTCTTTGAGAGGAATGTGTCCTGTTACCACGCCGATTTTCAACTGGCTGCTGATCATGAACATAGTCACGTCCTTGGCACCGAAATACTGCTTGAGGAACTCGGTATGCCCTGTGAAGCCGAAACCGGCATTGGTCATTGACCTCTTGTTGATAGGACCTGTAATCAGCACGTCAATGTCCCCGTTTTTCAGATCGGCAGCGGCGCATTCCAATGCTGTTATCGCGCATTTTGCTGCTTCTGATGAAGGCTGTCCCGGCTCTACATAAACATTGTCAGGCAGACAGTTGAGTATATTGATCTTCTTTGGCTTTGCATCTTTTGCGGAGTTGATGACATAGGTGTCGAGCTGCTCCAGGTTATGGATGAGTTTGCGGTAGAATCCGAAAATCTTGGATGAACCATAGATAACCGGAGTGAAGGAATCGAGGATTCTGGCATCTGCCAATGCCTTGATAATCACTTCGTATCCGATTCCGTTGCCATCGCCCTGTGTGATGCCCACAGTAAGCTTATTGTTAATCATCGTAAAATTCTTTTTAGTTGTCTTTCAAAGTTACAAAACACTTTTTGTTTTTCCATGTGCGGAAAATATAAAAAGTGTATCTTTCCGTGCAAATCCGAAGACGAATTAAGGATTCTCACTGAGGAATGTTTGACTTTTGAGATGGTAACCTCCTGTCTGGCACAGCGTCTCCGGAGTCACGTGTTGGCTGGACTTTGGGCTGTGTCACCGTCCTGCATGTTATCTCCAGATTTTAAGATAGCAGGAGAAGATGTTTCAGGAGGGGACAATTATTCCATTCCCGGCAGATTCTGTAACAGAGTTTTCTTCGAACTTCAGGCGGAACTCCATACGTTTTCGCAAGAGTTGGTAGATTCTGTACAGAGTTTTCTTCGAACCCCGTGTCTTCCGGGGTCGTTCGAATACTTCAAGGGCGCGCTCCAGACATAGCTTGCTCTCCAATGACTTCCGCTATATCAATGTTCTAATACTTCAATGGCGCACTCCAGACTGCTGTCTATACCGTGTTTCGGTACTTTTGTTTTCGACCCTTTTGTTTTCGGCCCTTTTGTTTTCGGGTATGTGAATATTTTTCGACCCTCTTGACATTTGTCAGTTTTGGGCTTGAGACTATAATGTTTTGTATGACAATGCGTTATATGCAAATATAGGGCGAGGAGCTCCTGCCAAGACCCCATTTTATTCCTACCTCTTGGCTCTTTTATAATCTTTTGTTTTTCGGGTATGTGAATAATTTTCGACCCTCTTGACATTTGTTGGTTTTGGTCTCGCGACTATAATATATTGTATGCCAATATGTTGCATGCTAATATGGAGCGAGGCGCTCCTGCCAAGACCCCATTTCAT
>FR890625.1 GCA_000435075.1 Bacteroides sp. CAG:770
GACACATACAATCAGATTGAGTACGCGCGTGAGAGTGGGCGAGAAGAGGAGCGCTTGAAAATCGCGATAAATCTTATACGAGTTGGAGCATCTTGCGAGATTATCACGCAGGCCACAGGGCTCTCGGCAGAAGAGGTTTCCAGGCTAAAGGAAAAGTCGGATACGAGTAACCTCGCATAGAGAAATATCATTCAGCAATTTGTCCGGAAAATGTCATGCTTTTCTGGGCAAATTGCGTTTCATAGGATAATAGCGGGATCGAGTCTTCGATTCACGCCCCGGCCGACGGGGTGTCGCGGGTATATACGAAAAAAGCATCCGGACTAATCCAGATGCTTTTCAGTGCGGATGGTGAGACTCGAACTCACACAGGCCAACGCCCACTACCCCCTCAAAGTAGCGTGTCTACCATTTCACCACATCCGCATGTTGTGAATGATGTCTCTTTCACTTTGGGATTGCAAAGATAGGCATAGTTTTTAGATTTGCAAAACTTTTTGCGAAAATTTTCATAAATTTTTTCAATAACCTTTATAATATCGCCGAAAATGCCTAAATTTGCGTCCGTTATCCACGAGATGGATACATTAGGTTTTTTTGTTAAATTATTAAAACAGACTTACAATGGCTGTTAAAATTCGTCTTCAGCGCCACGGTAAGAAGAATTTCGCATTCTTCCACATTGTAGTGGCAGACGCACGCTCACCACGCGATGGTCGTTACATTGAGCAGCTTGGCTCTTACAACCCTAACACAAACCCTGCAACTATCGTCCTCGATGGCGAGAGAGCATTGGCATGGCTTAACGTTGGTGCAGAACCAACACTCGTAGCTCGTCGTATTCTCTCTTACGAAGGTGTTCTCCTCAAGAAGCATCTTGCAGGCGGTGTAGCTAAGGGCGCTCTTACACAGGAGCAGGCTGACAAGAAGTTCGCTGACTGGAAAGCTCAGAGAGACGCTAAGATCGAGGCTAAGAAACTTGGTCTTGACAAGGCTGCCGCTGACAAGGCAAAGGCTGCTGAGGCTGCTGAGGTAAAGGTTAACGAGGCTAGAGCTGAGGCTCTTGCAAAGAAGAAGGCTGAGGCTGAAGAGGCTGCTAGAAAAGCTGCTGAAGAGGCTGCCGCCGCAAAGGCTGCTGAGGAAGCAGCTGCAGAAGCACCTGCACAGGAGGCTTAATTCCATGTTGGAGGGCGTTGATCTGATTCAGGCCGCCAGGATTGTAAAATCGAACGGCACTGATGGGGAAATTCTTATGAGTTTCCGCGATGTCCTGCCCGCTGACATTGACATTCACGAACCGGTGTTCATCTATTCCGATGGACTGCCGGTTCCTTTTTTTATCGAAAATCTCGTCCGGCGAGGCAACGACAAGGCATTGGTCCGACTGAACGATATCCGCTCTTTCGAGGATGCGGAAGAGATTGTAGGACAGCCTGTTTATGTCAATGCTGCCTGTTATGAGGATGCGATGGAAGAAGGAGAAGGGGATTTTTCAATGTTGGTGGGATGGAAGCTTTGTGATGAGCATGGTGTGGAATGCGGAGTGATTTCTGATTTTGAAGATATCCCTGGCAATCCATGCCTTTACGTAGATATGGCTTCCGGAGAACAGACTATGATTCCGCTCCATGATGAACTTGTCATTGACATTGACGAAGAACATCAGGTGCTTACGATGAAAATCCCGGAGGGTTTGCTGGGTTAGGCGCGACCGGATTCCGGTGTGCTTCCTGCTTCAAGGGTTTTTTCGATGCTTTCGGCGATTACTTCACATTGTTTTTTGCCGAACTTGTATCTTGCGGAAGAGATGAGAAGGTAGCCGGCTGCGATAACCAGCAGGGCTGCCAGTATGCCTGTGAAGATGGTCATGTTTCCTGCGAACCAGAATGCGGCCAGGAACATTCCGCAGTAGAGGATGTCTGCGATGCGGCTGTTCATCTTGCCATATTTGAGTTCTATACGGTATTTCTGTCGGGTCGGTCCGGCGGGGGTGCCGTTTTCTGTTTTCGGCACGGCAGCATTGACTTTATCCGTGATTGCTGCACTTTCTGCGTTTTTGCCAATTGGCTGGTCGCTATCTTCGAGGTTTTCCGGTCCTTCTTCGTAGATGTCGCAGAGGACGTACCTTGTCTGGATCATTATCGAGTAGTCGGCGAGGATACGGCCGCAGCCGAGGTTGCCGGACTTGACATCAGACGGGATTGCCGCCAGAACTTTGGCTGCAAATTCCTCGGGTCCGAACTCCGAGGTAATATTCAATACCCTGTCCGTCGTCAGGGAAACGCTGTTGTCAAATTCCATATGATCCGTTGTTTTCAATGTCGTCTGTATTTCGCTCTGGGTTTGCGTAGGCGTGTGAACGGAATTATCCGTTGGCCCGCATAAACTTTTGCGGCTTTTCATGAGCTAGCCGGATACGAAAAAAGGATGACTGAATAGCCATCCTTTCTAGTGGGAGCAGAGGGAGTCGAACCCCCGACCCTCTGCTTGTAAGGCAGACGCTCTGAACCAACTGAGCTATGCTCCCAAACTTTTGCTCCTGAACCAGGACTTGAACCTGGGACCCTCTGATTAACAGTCAGATGCTCTAACCAACTGAGCTATTCAGGAATTTGTGACCCGTTGTTTTTGTTTCGGGATTGCAAAGGTACGACAAAATCTTTTGTTTCCAAATTTTTTTTGCATTTTTTTGCTAACTTTGTGCGGAAAAGTTCGGAAACAGACTGCAAGAATCATCCCGATAAAAGATATTGTGCTGAAACTTAATCAGTTATGATTTTTATCGTGTTTTAGACATTTTTAAGCCTGTTTTTCGCTATAATCGTTTTAGGAGTGTTGCCTTTAGGGGACACTTGCGTAATCTGAAATTGATATGGATATAGATCTCCTGTCCAAAATGGTCAAGGAACTGATTCTTGACAAAGATGAAGTCTCTCTGCCCGGCGTCGGAACATTCGTCACCGAGATGGTTCCTTCTGTTTTCTCTGACAAGGGATATACCATAAATCCTCCTTATAAGAGGCTGAGTTTCAGACAGAAGGGTACTGGAGACGACAGCCTTCTCATCGACTTTTACGCGAAATGCAATAATCTCGATATCGAGACTGCTTCGCGAATTATCCGCGATTTCCTTCACGAGATGCGTCATGTTCTGGAGACCCGCAAGTCGATTGTCTTCCCTGGACTAGGCAAACTTCGTGCAACGCGAGAGAATTATTTCTTCTTCGTAGCGGACGAGGATTTGGATATTTATCCTGAAGGATTCGGCCTGGAGCCGATATCGTTGAAGACGCACGAGGAGACTCCTGCGGAAGTTTCCGCGACGATGGCGGCGCTTCGCGGAATCCTGAATCCGGAAGAAACCGCTGCGGGTGAGGTCAATGTCAATGTTACTCCTGATTCTGTTCATGATTTTGTCACTTCTGAGGCCAATGCTGCCGTGAAGATCAATATCCCTGTCCGTGAGGTGCCGGTTTCTGAGGAGGCGCTTAAGGATGTTACTACTGAAGCATCGTCTGTTCAGTTTGCCGTTGCCGTAGAAAATGGTGCTGATAATGAGGCTGCAGAAGTTAGTGTCGGCGTCAATGCTACTGAGGGCGAGGCCTCCGCTGCCGAAAGTTGTTCCGGTGTCAATGCCGGGATGTGTTCTGGAACGGATTCTGTTTCTGGGGCCGAGACTTCCAGAACCGAAAGTGGTTCTGATGTCAATGCCGGTTTAGAGTCAGGACCGGATTCTGCTGCTGACGATGGCGAGGCCGTGGCTTCTGATGTTAATGAGATGGCTTCATCAGCTGCCAAGACTGAGGCTGAGGATGCAACCCGTTCTCAGGTAGAGACAGGTGAGGTTCCGGTTTCCGGTTCTCAGGTCGGTGCGGGTGTTGAACCTGGTGCAGCTCCGTCAGATATCATTGACAAAGAATCTGGCGTGGATAGTTTTGAGTCAGCGGACAAAGCCATTGACAATGAGCGTTCCGGAGAGGGGATTGATTCAGCTGTTCAGCATGACGAGGCTGGTTTAGCAGGGGGGGAGGGGAAGGG
>FR890626.1:0-6472 GCA_000435075.1 Bacteroides sp. CAG:770
AGACTCGCAAAGATTACCAAGTTATTTTTTAAGGATTACTAAATAACGTGAAAAAAATAACCTGCCTCAGATTAGGAGAAGATTCCCTTAGATGATGCAGGTTATTTTTTGAATATCACTAAACTTCCGCCACAGAACGTCTAACCTAGAACCTTGGTCATGACGCGTGAAAGCTGGTCTGTGCAGGATGTACCGCGGCCATGACAATCAACACCGGCAAGAATACGGGCAACGTCCGCTGCGGGCATACCCTCGACAAGACGGCCGATAGCCCTGAGATTACCCTCACAGCCACGGACATAGGTCAGGTTGTGAACCTTGCCGTCAATAATGTCAAAGTCAATCTGACGTGAGCAGACCAGGGCACTTGTAGCCGCAGTGATATGACGCACGCCATCATTGACAGTATCACTCAAAATCTTGAAATCGTCTCCTTTATTTTCCATATCATCAATTGGTTATAAAATTCCACACAACGGGGAAAACCCCGAATAATCGTTAAGTAAGCATGAAGCATAAGTTGGTAAAGATTTGTGAAGGATTTTCGAGGATAGATTTCTTTTCGAAGAAGGAGTGTACTGGACGTACACGACTGATGAGAGAAGGAATCTAGACCGAAAAGACAAGCAAAGATTACCAAGTTATTTTTTAAGGATTACTAAGTAATTATACTCAGTCCCTGCCCGTGGCAAACCGGAACGTAAATCAAGACCGGGTACTACGTCAGCGCTTTTTCCTGAAAAATTCAGACACTATACTTCCACACTCGTCAGCCATGATACCTGACGACACCTCCGTCTTCGGATGAAGTAGGGACGGGGAAAAACGGGAATAGCCGCGTTTCGGATCAGACGCACCATAGACAATCCGCCCTATCTGAGCCCATGCAGAAGCTGCAGCACACATCGGACAAGGCTCCACGGTCACGTATAAAGTGCAGTCATTGAGATACTTGCCGCCCATAGCTTCAGTCGCTGCCGTCAATGCAATCATCTCTGCATGGGCAGTAGGGTCATGAAGCCTTTCAGTCATGTTATGCCCTTTGGCAATCACACGGCCCTTGAAAGCAATGACGGCACCTATAGGAATCTCGTCCTCGGACTCCGCCTCCCTGGCTTCGCGCAAGGCCTCCTTCATGAATTTTTCATCAAGTTCTGCCATGACCTAGTCTCTACGCGCGATACCTATATAATAAAGCAGGGTAGCCAAAGAACTGACGGCAGCTATCACGTAAGTATATGCAGCCCACTTCAATGCATCGATTGCCATCGGTCTTGTCTCATAGTCGGTGATGCCGGCAGTCTCAAGCCATCTTACCGCACGTGCACTAGCATTGATCTCGACAGGAAGAGTCACGAAACTGAACAGTGTCGTCATGGCAAAAAGAGCGATTCCGAGCCAAAGGAGTGCAGGGAAAGTATTGACAACAAGAATACCGATGAGAAGAATCCACTGCATGATGTTGCTGGCGAAAGAAACGACAGGAACAAGGGCGGTGCGCAATTTCAGAGGAGCATAGCCGACAGAATGCTGGACGACGTGGCCACACTCATGGGCAGCCACGGCAGCCGCAGCCACAGAACGGCCATAATAAACAGATTTGCTGAGGTTTACAGTCTTTGTTGCCGGATTGTAATGGTCGGTAAGCTGACCTTCTATGCACTCCACCTTGACATCATAAATGCCATTGTCATGCATCATCTTCATAGCAATCTCCGCACCCGACATATCTGAGCGCAAAGACACTTTCGAATACTTTTCAAATCTGCTCTTCAACATGAACTGGACGAGCATGCCGGCAAACATAAGCAGAATAAAAAAACTCCAATATCCCATAATTTTCAAATTTCGATTCCGGAACTGACCGGAACAATTGTTAATAACCCGTCCGGAATGGAACCGGACCATATTTCCATGCACCACATGGGTGCAGATAAACCAGTCCTGAACAAATCAAATAGCAGACCACAGCGAAGATAGCATAAAAAATATTCCCTCACTCAGATAATTTTGGTATTTTTGCATCATAAAAAGGGAAAAATGAAACGCCGGGCGGACCGGCACATATTTCAGGAAAATGCTGAAGGAAAATGATTTTTCACGACTGGAACTAAGACTTGGAGCCTGTCGTGACAACTATAGATATTTCAGGGGGCTTCTAGAGCCGACGACCAAACTTCTGGTACTCGTAAAGGCCAATGCATACGGGCACGGAGCAGTGGAATTTGCAGCGATGATGCAAAAGGAAGGAGCTGATTACCTGGCAGTTGCATACCCGATAGAAGGCATGGAGCTACGCCGTTCAGGTATAAGTCTTCCGATACTCGTACTCACCGCGGGAACGGACTACTACAACGAAATCATTGACAGCAGACTGGAGCCCGGAATCCCGAACATCTACTCACTCCGCATCCTCTGCGATACCTTGGAGAAAAGGGGAATCACCGACTTTCCGATACACATAAAGTTGGATACCGGCATGCACCGACTGGGGTTCATGACAAGCGAACTGCAGGAACTGACAGACTTTCTGAAAGACTGCAAATATGTCAGAGTCAAGTCGATCTATTCACACCTTGCCGCAGCAGAAGACCCGGAATCGGACGATTTCACACTCGGTCAGATAAAAATGTTCGAGGCCAATGCCGAAAGGATAATCTCGGAAATCGGATACAGGCCAATGCTGCACATCCTCAACTCTGCAGGAATAGAGAGATTCCCGGCCTATCAGCATGACATGGTGCGTCTCGGTATCGGAATCTATGGCATCAGTGCACTTAGAGACGTCAAACTCTCTCCTGTCGCATCATTGAAATGCAAAGTTCTGCAAGTCAAGCATCTGCTCCCGTCAGACGGAACCATCGGATATGGCCGTCACGGGCAGATTGCACCAGAAGGAACCGATATCGCCACGATACCGGTAGGATATGCGGACGGCATTGACAGGCATCTCGGCTGCGGAAGGGCGTCATTCTCACTCAACGGCCATAGGGTACCGACCATAGGGAATATCTGCATGGACATGTGCATGCTCGATGTGACAGGCACAAATGCAAAACCCGGAGACACGGTCACCATTTTCGGTGAAGACCCGACTGTCTCCGAGCTGGCTGATATCTTGGGAACGATTCCATACGAGATTATGACAAGCATCCCGAGAAGAATCGACCGCGAAATAATCAAATAACGGAAATAACTTGAAAAGTCGGATTCTATAGCATCAGACCCTGCTTGACGTTCCCTGCCACTTCTGCTCCCTTGAGATGCTCGAGAATCGCGAGAGCGAAAGGCACTGCACAGCCCGCACCGCGTCCTGTGATGAGATTTCCGTCCGTAACGGCAGGTTTCTGTTCATAGATTCCCCCACGCGCTATAGGAGCATCCTCGAAACCGTCGAAGCATGTGAAATGCTTGCCGGCAAGGCTCGGCAACTGTGAAACCACCAGTCCGGGAGCAGCGCATATTGCAGCGACAGTACCACCTTCAGCATAGTGGAGCCTCATGAAATTGATGATTTCAGAACTCTCAGCAAGATGCTTGGTTCCAGGCATACCGCCGGGGAAGATAATCGTATCCAACTCATCGGTACCATCGAGTTGGACACCGGCTTTAAACTCATCATAGGTCATGTCCGCCACAATAGTGGCCTTATGCGATCCGGTTACGAATTTGTCGCGATGAATCGAGACAGTCTTTACATCTACGCCTCCCCTACGGAGGATGTCAAGTGGCGCAAGCGCTTCCATTTCCTCGAAACCGTTGGCCAGAAAAATATATACGCCTTTCATAATATAATTAAGTAACTAAGTAATCCTTAAAAAATAACTCTTACTAAAGAATCAACATCAGAACAAAAGAATAGAGCATGAACGCCTCGAAATAAAGACGTCCCTTGCCGTCAGCATCCAGCATGACCTCTGTACTGTCCATTCTCACAAGTTTTGCGAGTCTCCTGGAGCTGGGCAGACTACGGCCGGCCCACTTCCTGATTATATTGCCGTCATTGAAATATACCGCTCCTCCATTTGACCTATTGAGCGAGATAAGCGTCTTGTAATCAGAATAATACACAGACGTGAGCAATAGCATTGACTTATCCCTTTCGAGACCGGCATGGGCAATTTCCGACGCGAATGAGTCAGGTGTTCCGGCAACGAGCAGAAGCGGCACGAATCCAGCTTCTGCAGCATCGGAAAGGACTCTGGCGGCATTGTCCCAATTCTTCGGTTTCATTCTGGCAGGTTCCGGCACCGATATGGTCATTACGAGCCCGTCAGCTGCGAGTGTGTCTCGGTACTCCCCTGTCGAATCCGTGAACGACAGACGCGGATAGCTGCTTTCCTTTATATGGTCCTGTTTCCGGACAGTGCGCGTCTCGACGAAAGTCCAGGTGGAATCAGGCAGATTGTTCAATGTGAATATTCCGGTCTTTCCATTCTTTTCATACACGAACGTGGAAATATACTCCTCCTCGTCTCTATCCGGAATCCCAGCAGCCGCCTCCAGTTTGGAAGAAAGATTGAAAGGAGTGAGTTCCAGCATCGGAATGAACATGAGAGAGTAAATCGCGAAGAATATTACTACGGCTCCTGTCAATGCGAATGTGACGTATTTGCTCTTCTTCGGCTTGCCGAATTCCTTGTAAGGAAGAAAGGCTGCGAGAATCAGCACGCACAATATCACATTCTTCAGAAACGACTGGAAATGAGTAAGATGCACAGCCTCCCCGAAACATCCGCAGTCCATCTGGGGATTCAGGATCCACAGCAGAAGCGTAAGCAAGGTAAACCCGGCCATGACTACTGTGGAAGCCCAGGCGGCTGTCTTTCTGGCAACTCCGGTCACCAGACACACGCCAAGGAAGGTCTCCAGAAAGGCGAAGCCTTCCGCCACCACCCCCGCTGCAGGACGGAAAAAACCAAGATGAAGAAAAGAAAAATACTCCCTGACAATCAACATTGATCCCACAGGATCCATAAGTTTCAGGATGCCGGCCACAAAAAATACCAGACCGACAATTACGGCGCACAGACGCCTCACTTTATTACCGGGATAACGAATACTCATAGTTTCTCCAATTCCGAAAGTGATTTATTTCCAATTTTTGTCAATTTCAGTCCTTACCTCAGTCGCAATCATATCCGGAGGAAGCATATTTCCTTCAGAATCACTGCAGTCGATGCGAATGAAATCCGGATCGACCTCGCATTGACCTAGATAGACTTCCCGCACGGCCTTCTGGAAATCGATGTCCGCCTCATGGATATCGCTCCTTCCGGCAAGATATTCCCTGTCATCCCCGTTGCGCGGATTCTCGAGTTTCTGCTCCACGAAACCGACCGGGACATCCAGGAAGATGTTCAAATCAGGCTTAGGCAGTCCGAACTGTCCGTATTCAGTATCGAAAATCCATTTGCGCAGTTTCTCACGCTCCCCAGCATCCTTCATCTTGGCACATTGGTAGGCAATGTTCGAATATACGTACCTGTCCAGCAGCACAATACCGCCATCATTCAGGGTTTTCCACATTTCGGGCGCGGCAGCATGACGGTCCTCCGCATAGAGAAGCGCAACCAGCTGGGGATGAACCTCATTGATGGCACCGAAATCTCCCCTTAGGAACTTTCCGATGAGTTCCCCATAGACCGGGGAATCGTATCTCGGGAAATGTATATATTCAAGATTCGGGCATTTGCTTTCAAGATATGTCCTCAGGCGCTTCACCTGAGTTGACTTTCCGGAGCCGTCCAGACCTTCAATTACAATCAGCATCGTGTCAAGTATATTAAGGAACATCATCCCGCAGGTATCATGTTCCGGAGTTCCACATTCAGCGCAGGACATCGTTTCCGTATGGCCGCACACAGTACAAACATACAAAAAAAACGCGGGAAATTTGCTAAATTTGGCTTCTAATCTGGCAACAAAATGGACAAGAACAGAAAAATCGACGTGATGGGAATCATAAACATCACGGACAACTCATATTACAGCGAAAGCAGATGCCTCGGAAAAGACGGGCATGACGACATTTCACAAATTCTGGCCAAAGCCGAAATGATGGTACGGAATGGTGCTTCGATTCTGGACATCGGCGCATGTTCCACAAGACCGGGCTCGGACCCCGTCGGTGCCGACGAAGAGTGGAGAAGGCTGGAACCGGCCCTGAAAGCCATCAGAGCAGAATTCCCCGACATCACCATCTCAATCGACACCTACTGGCCGTCCATCGTGCGGAAAGCCTTCGGGACCATCGGAAAGTTCATTGTCAATGACGTTACCGCCGGAGAGGGAATGTACGATAAGGTCAATGCCGATGAATGTGGCGAAATGCTCCTCACTGCAGGCGAACTGGGACTTCCTTTCGCCGCAATGCACATGAGAGGAAACCCAAAGACAATGCAGACTCTTACCGAGTATGATGATGTGACTGAAGATGTCGTGGAGTACTTCAGGAACTTCAGCAGGAGAG
>FR890626.1:6499-21090 GCA_000435075.1 Bacteroides sp. CAG:770
TCAGCAGGAGAGCGGAAAAGGCTGGCATCAAGGACTGGATTCTGGACCCGGGATTCGGATTCGCGAAAACCATAGAGCAGAACTACCAGATGATACGCGAACTGGACAAATTCCAGGAGTTCGGCAAGAGAATCTTAGTAGGCATCTCCCGCAAGAGCATGATATTCAGGAAGTTCGGCATAACTCCGGAAGAATCTCTCCCTCAGAGTCAGGTACTCCACTACAAGGCTCTCTGCCTCGGTGCCGACATCCTGAGAGTCCATGACGTGGCTGAAGCCGTACGCACAGTTTCGACATACCGCGAACTGGAGAAATAATACGGACGAATTTTTGCTCCGCCCGCCGACATTGACTATATTTGCACTTTGGAACAGACGGAATGCCACTCAAGGTTTTTCACGACGTTCCTCCAAACCAAATAATCGAAGTTCCGCAAGGGGCCTAATCATTAGAAGATGGACACTCACTCTTTATTGGCCGTGTCACCGGTTGACGGCCGCTACGCATCCAAAACCGAACCGCTGAGAGAATATTTCAGCGAATTTGCATTGATAAAGTACCGCGTGCGCGTGGAAATCGAGTATTTCATTGCGCTCTGCGAAATTCCGCTGCCACAGCTCGCTGACATTGACAGGAGCAAGTTCGGCCAGATGAGGGACATCTACCTCAATCTCACTCCGGAAGAGGCAATGGAGGTCAAGGAAATCGAAAAGACCACCAACCATGACGTGAAGGCTGTGGAATATTTCATAAAGAGACATTTCCATGAAATGGGACTCGACAAATGGTCCGAGTTCGTCCATTTCGGTCTGACATCACAGGATATCAACAATACATCACAGCCGCTCATGCTGAAAGAGGCGCTGGAAAACGCATACATGCCGGCATTGACAGAAATCCTCGGCATCATCAGAGGCATGGCTGACGAGTGGAAAGATGTTCCGATGCTCGCCAAGACCCACGGCCAGCCGGCTTCTCCTACCAGAGTCGGAAAAGAGTTCAGGGTATATCAGGCAAGACTTGAGGAACAGATCAGGCAGTTCGGCCTGCTCACCTATCCGGCAAAATTCGGCGGCGCCACCGGAAACATGAACGCGCACAAGGTGGCATTCCCGGAAATCGACTGGATTTCATTCGGCGACAAGTTCGTGGATTCACTGGGTCTGAAGCGTTCATTCCCTACCACACAGATTGAGCACTATGACAATCTGGCTGCGATTTTCGACTGCCTCCGCCGCATCAATACGATTCTCATTGACCTCAGCCGCGACATCTGGACATATATTTCGATGGAGTACTTCAAGCAGAAGGTCAACAAAAATGAGGTCGGTTCGTCCGCGATGCCGCACAAGGTGAACCCTATCGACTTCGAGAATGCAGAGGGCAACTTCGGAATGGCTGACGCCGTATTTACTTTCTTGTCAATGAAATTGCCTATTTCCAGACTTCAGAGAGACCTTACGGACTCAACGGTACTGCGTAATGTCGGAGTTCCTCTGGCTCACGGAATGATCGCATTCGCATCTCTCAAGAAAGGTCTCGGAAAACTCATTTTGAACGAGGATGCCCTCCAGGCTGACCTCCACAGGAACTGGGCAGTGGTTGCAGAGGCAATCCAGACAATCCTCCGCCGCGAAGGTTATCCAAACCCTTACGAGACTCTCAAGGCATTGACAAGAACCGGAAGTATCATCGATGAGAATACTATCGAGACTTTCATCAACGGACTTGATGTCAATGAGTCCGTGAAGGAGGAGCTCAGAGCCATAACTCCTTGGAACTACACGGGTTACTGCCTGTAATCATATATCACATATTGACACCCCACTCCAGTTTCAGTCCGAAACTGGAGTGGGGTGAATCATTTCCCCGGAATCTGTCGCCTGCAGAATCAGTTCTTTGCAAGCACCAGGCAAGCCCAGCCGTTTCTGGCTCGCTGTCTGACCAGGGAAAGGCCGTTTGCCTCAGCTTCAGCCACAATGTCATTGACATCGGACTCATAGAATCCGCTGAGCATCAGCAGGCCTCCCTTTCTGAGCGAAGACGCATAAGTGCGGAGGTCCATGAGGATTATGTTCCTGTGGATATTGGCCAAAAGCACGTCGTAATGCCCCCTCTGAAGAAGCGAGGCGTCACCATAACGCGTTTTCACTTTAGTCCCAACACGATTCAGCTTCGCATTATCGAAAGCCGACTGCGCCGCAACAGCGTCAATATCAATGCCATAGACCGTCGCAGCTCCCATTTTTGCAGCCAGAATAGCAAGCACTCCGGTTCCGCATCCCATATCCATGACAACATGAGAACGGATGGTGGCAGCATTGTCCAGCATTGACTCCATCATCATATATGTGGTGTCATGGTGACCGGTGCCGAAGGCCATCTCGGGACGGAGACGGATATTGTATCTGGTACGTGGCGTATCATTGTCATCAGCCTGACGGACAGTCACTTTCCTGTCCACAACTATCGGTTGGAACTCGCTTTCCCACTGGGCGTTCCAGTTCATATAAGGAACCGGCAGGGCCGTAAACGAAGTCTTGAAAGAAAGTCCGGAAAGGACCGCTTTCAGGGCCTGCCTGTCGAAAAGCGGTTTCTGGATATAACAATCCACACAACCGTCACCGATTTCAAAAGAATCGTAAGGGAGATCTGAAAGCATTGCCTCCAGAATCTCCGCATTATCTTCGCTGAAAGGTTCTATAACGACTGTAACCTTCAGGTAGTCACTGCTATCCATAAACAAATCAATTTTCTTCCAGAACTGCTTCGCCCTTCTTCGCTTCCTGACGCTTGCGGCGTTTCTCAGACCTCTTCTGTTCTCTGGCCGACTTGTTCTGGACCTGGTTATCTATAAACTGCTGGAACTTGCTCGTAGTTTCACTCTCCTCATTCACTTCCGGAATGACAGTAAGCGAATCCATGCGGGCATTGAGAACAGAATCCACAGGACTATCATAAGCGGTCTGGAGGGAATCAAGCATCTTCATCTGGCTGCTGTCGAGAGAATCCAGATGAGCCTCCGGATTGAAGCCCATGGAGACTTTGTTCGAGTCAATGCTGTCCTTCATGTCACGGTTCTGCTTGACCGCAAGTTCAACACCCTTGGTAAAGATGTTGTGGATGGAACTTACCAGGTTCATCTGCATGGCATCTATCTGAGCCGTGAACACAGGGACATTGGTACTCTTGTACTGAGCCTTTCCGATTCTGAACTTCCACTTGTCGAAGTCTCCGAAGATATTTATGCCGAAACGGAACGGAATCGGAGACTTGAGCACGGACACATGATATTTGAATGACTGGTCAAAGTTCTGCAATCCGCTCATTGCCAATGTATAACGGTCAATCTTAAGCACGAACGGGAAGATTTCCAGCCTATTGTTGCTGATAAGGCCGCTCACTGACATGTCAGCCACGCTCCCTGTCTTCTTGTTCTTGAACATCAGCATCTTGGCAAGTTTCCTGAACGCCTCGCTCTCTTCAAGCTTGACATCACGGCCGCTGATTTTCATGATTCCGTTCATCGACGAAGTGATGAAGTTCATGTTCGTATCGAGATTGGTAGTAGCCGCAACTTCACAGTCAAGCATACCCTTGAACGAAGTCAGCATCGGCATGATGGTATCGACGGCAGGGAAAAGCTGCACCACCTTGTCTGCCGTTATATCAGCCAGATTCAGGTCAAATCCTGCCGTGATGTCCTTCTTGGTCTTGGTGCTGTAGAATCCCTCGAAATAGATGTCTCCCATATTCGAAGTCGCCACGGTATTGGTCAGCTGGACACAACGCTCCTTCATCAGCATGTCAGCAGCCAGCCATGTAATCTTGAGGTCGGAATAATCCACCTCATTGGCCTGCAGGGAAACATTGGCAATAAGATTGGCCGGAATCACGACAAGCGCGTAGCTGCTGTCCTGGGCGGCCGCCTCATGCACGGCAGAGACATTGGCAAGATATTCAGTGTCATTGACATCCTCCGTATTCGAAACCGACAGAGACTCTGGAGAGAACTTGGCTCCGGCACTGTATGCTGTAAGGAGTTCGTTCGCGTCCATCTTATGGGAGGTAATCTTGAGGTCAAGCCGCATGGCGCCATAGCCCATGAGAGCACGACGCAGACCACTCAGCACACCAGTTGCCGAAATATCTGAAACGCCAGGACGGAGGGTAAAGTTGTCCAGATGTATCGCGTCATTGCTTACAGTTCCACGAACATCCTCTATCACATTGCGAAGAGGGAAATAAGGAGTGATTACAATGCCGTTCTTTATCTCCATACTGCCGTTCAAGTTCCACTCCTTCATATACTTGGCAATAATTTCGCCCATCGGAATCTGCACGTCATGCTTGCGGAAATCGGCATCTGCAAGGTAGTCCGGAACAGTCCTTCCGGCCATTTTCGACCTTATGAACTTGGTAATCAGAGAATCACGCGGCACGCCAGGATACACCCTCTGGAGAGAATCCAGCATCATGTTCCGCCGCTGTCCCCTCTCGAATGTGGTCATCACGGCAGAAGCCTGGAACTTGGCATCACGAAAACCATAGCGGTTCACACCCTCACGCGCAAAAATCCTGGAGTTGTTGCTTGTCAATGACAACTGCGGTTCCATGATTTTTCCCCGTGCAAGCTGCGAGAACTTGAACAGGTTCTCCGAGCCGATGACACCAGCAAAGAGAGAATCCGTTCCGCTCATGAAAATCCTGCCGAGCGACAGGCATCCGACTATAGGATGATGCTCGTTTTCCCCATGCTTCTCACACTTTATATTTGCTGCGTTCTGGGCCTCAAGCTTGGCTCCGGAGCCCCTGAATATCATATCTTTACCATAAGTGGCATACAGAGAGTCCAACTTCGCAGTGACAGCCAATATCTTGGTCCCGCGAGGAATTCCCCTATCGACCTTGTTGGAAACGGTGGCGACACCTATCTCAGGAGACCCAAGCCATGCATAGACCGAATCCTTTTCAGAACTTAACGTTACATTTTTGCTGCGCAGATATCCGTCAAGGTTCGCCTTGTAGAAATTGTACGGGGTCATCTGCGAGAGCCTTATTTGTCCGGTAAGCACTCCATCCAGTTCACCCGAAGCCCTGTAGCCGAGAGAATCCGGAACGAAATCCATCAGTTTGTCAATGGAAGCGTACGCCAAACCCTCAACATCGAAAAGAGGGTCTTCGCCCATAAGGTCGTCAATGGTGCCGGTCAGGTCGAAATCGAGGCCACCGAAATTCAGGCACATATTGTCAATGCTGATGTCAACCTTGCCGGACGCATCCGTATTGGCATTGATGTCGAGCGCAACGGTTCCGTCAGGGATGTCGGGATAGCTGACCGACGCCTTAGGGATTACAATCTCCGCCAGCAGATCCGGCATCGTGTTTCTGGACGGATTGTAATATCCGTCGCATACAGCTGTGAATGAGACCTTTGCATCAGTCTTGAGTTTCCCGGCCTCCGGGAAGAAGTTCTTGCCGAAATACTGGATAAGGTCATCCACCTTGCAGTCATCTATCGAAGCCTCCGCCCTCAGATACGTGCTGTCGCCATAAAACTTGACATCACCAAGTCCTGTCATCGAGACTGTTGCGACATCGGCACGTAAATTCGTGAATGAGACGGCGGGCACGTCCTCTTTAGGGAATCGCACGTCTCCCGAGACATCGAGAGGAAGCATAATCCTTCCGTATTGGCTCATCCCGAGGAATGCCTTTGCAGACGCATCGAATGAAATGTCCTCTCCCTTCTGGTCAATGACAATATGATCAGCCTTCATGGCAATGGTGTCCGCCGGCAATCTTCCGGACAAGAAGAGGTTGTCAACATGGAGTCCGACTTTGCTTCCGGTAAGATCCGACCTCAGCCTCCCATGGAAATGCATCTCTTCAAGTCCGACAGCAGCATAAATCGTGTCCGCACAGTCAGTATAGAAAATCCTCGGATTTCCCGTCATGCAGACCTTGTTCACGATGATGAGCGGCAACGGGGACACAGTGGTATCAGTATCAGCAGATTCCGCACCTGTATTTTTCAGGACATTCCAGTTCGCGGCTCCGTCATAGAAACTGTGTGCAAAGAAGCGAGGCCTGTCCATACTTGCCTCGTGGATGTGGATATCACCCAAAATGGCGGACAAGTAATTGACAGACAATGTCATGGTATGGGCAGAAGCCAGGGTATCGGCCGCTTCGGCTCTTCCGGCATGGCGAAGTATTCCGTCGCAGCCCACCGTGTCGTAGGCAGCAAACCTGTCATGAGGATAGGTGACAGTCAGGTCAGATATTTCAAGATTGAGATTCGGGAAACTTTTGAACACCGACGCCTTTATGTTCCCGATATGGACATCGGCATTGACATATCTCGGTATATATTTGTCAGCCATTGACATAAGGAACTTTGAATTAAGCCCGACCTGCATCACTACAAGTGCGAGCGCCCATATTCCGGCTATAATTCCTACGGTTATTTTAAGCCAACGGAAACGGCTGCGTTTCAGAGTTTCTTTCACTTCTTTCTTCTCCATACAAAAAATGCCCTATAATTTTACAAATATAATGAAAGACAGGGGAATATAATGAATAAAGGCTGACAAAAACTCTCGTTTCTGTCAGCCCATATATCTTTTTCAGATCAGATTCGTGCCTGGCTTACTGCTCTTCTTCAAGCTGCAAGTGCTGCACGTAGATAGCTTTCTGCATCTGCTCTCTTTTCTTCACAGATGGCTTCACGAAATTCTTTCTCGCACGGAGCTCACGGATAGCACCTGTTTTCTCAAATTTTCTCTTGAATCTCTTGAGCGCTCTCTCAATGTTCTCACCCTCTTTAAGCGGTACAATAATCATGTCTGAATCACCTCCTTTTATTTACAAAATAACTGAATCCTAAGTACTTGCATTGATTTTGGCAAGCCTCTTCCGGATTAAGCGGGTGCAAAGGTACGACAATTTTCCGAAAATGCAATCCCGACATGATGTTTTTCCGGTAAAAAAAATTAAGGTCAATGTCCCAGTGCGGCTATATTTTCCTTGAAAACCTCCATTCCGTCGGTGGCCTTCGCGTGAATGTGGACAATCCGCTTGTCTCTGACATTGACATTGCTCGGGTCGATAAGATATATCGGTGTCGAAGCCGGAGCATAGCGATAGAGTCCAGCGGCAGGATAGACACTCATGGACGTACCCACAATCAGAAGGATATCAGCCTCTGAGACGAGGTCAATGGCCCTTTCAATCTTGGGAACAGGTTCGCCGAACCATACGATATGAGGGCGGAGCTGGTGTCCGTTTGGGGCCAGGTCGCCAAGATGGATTTCACCGTATCCAATATCGAAGACGCTGGCCTCAGAGAAGCCGTCTTCCTCGTTGCAGCAGTTTTCCGGACGCACCTTGGTAAGTTCACCGTGAAGATGGAGAACCTTAGAACTGCCGGCACGCTCATGAAGGTTATCAACATTCTGCGTAATGACATTGACATCATACTTGTTCTGGAGGTCGGCGATAGCCAGGTGCGCCGCATTCGGCTTGACATTGGCCAGTTCCCGTCTTCTGATGTTGTAGAAGTCCAGCATCAGGGCCGGATTCTTATGCCACCCTTCGATGGAAGCGACCTCATTCGGATCGAAATTGTCCCACAGGCCGCCATTGTCACGGAATGTACTGATTCCGCTCTCGGCGCTGACACCGGCGCCGGTCAACACTACCAACTTTTTCATATAGCAAATCCTAACTTATGCGAAATAAAAATTGCGGAGCCAATAATCGAAGAGAGGATCCTGAAGTTCAGGCTCATCTTTGTCATTGAAACACACTATCTCTTTCTTCATGAGCGCATCTTTCAGCCTCTTGACATTGGCAGAGGAATTAAGTCCGTAACTGTCAATGACATCCGACGTGCTGAACTTTGTCTTTCCGTCGAGTATAGCCTTCAGGAGACGCACCTGATAGCCTGTCAGGTCCCTCATGATGCGCTGATAGGAAGGGACATGGACGGCCAGCATGCAGGACAGGGCGTCTTTCACTGTCAGTTCACTGATATAACCTTTCGACAGGGAATCGCAGATAAAGAAAAACTGGTTTATGTAACCTATCTCATTATGGAGCATGTTGCAAACGTTCTGGACAAGTTCCCTGTCCACCACTTTTCCTCCTGCGGAAAAGCCTCTCAGGACATGCTCCGTGATGTCCGAGTCCGAAATCGGCGAAAGCCTGACTATCCGTGTCACGTCACGGAAATATTTTTTCCTGAGGAAAATATACTCCATGGCATTGACCTCGGAGCCCATGAAGATGAAGGAACATGGCGGCATGGCATTGCCTCTGTTGGCATCGATAACTCTTTCCAAAAGGCGGCAGCATTTTTCCGCACCGTCGAAATCCACGTTCTGGAACTCCTTGAGAATTATCACCAAAGGCATTGACAAGAACTCGGCAATCCTGTATGGAAGACTGAGGACCGAGGTCTGCCATCGGCTGTCGTCGGCCGAAAATTCATCTTGCCCGCCGTCAGAAGAAAGGTATTTCGAAGCCAATTCCGAGCGGCCTTCCGGTGTTTTCGAACCGGCACGCAGGACGGAGTCTTCAAAAATCTTGAAAAAAGCGTCAATGTTTCTGACAGGGGTCAAATCGACTTCACAGACCTGGCACTGCTTTCCGGCGACCTTCATCTGATACAAGGCCTGCCGGACTGCGGACATTTTTCCGGCCTCGTGAGGTCCCCATATCGCGAGGCTTTCCCCCTCCCCGATCGCTTCGGCAATAGCCTGACAATCACGACGTCTGCCGACAAAATACCTGCCGGTAACGAATTTATCGAACTGAAAAGGAGTATCCATAAATCTGTCAAAAGATAAAAGGTCCAAACACCGGAGGCAAATTTAACAAAATATTTGGCGGAATGTAAGAAAAAGACTAAATTTGCAGTTCAAAATTGATTTATGGCTACCAAGCTCAGTTGAAGTTCCGCCGCATAAGGCGGGCGCTTGCCGCCGGAAACTTAAAATAAGTTTTATAAAATGTACGCAATCGTTGAAATTGCAGGCCAGCAGTTCAAAGTAGAAGCTGGTGCAGAGATTTTCGTAAACCGCCTCGCATCCAAGAAGGATGAGACGGTAGAGTTCGACAAGGTTCTTCTCCTCGACAACGAGGGAGCAATCAAAGTCGGTGTTCCTTACGTAGAGGGTGCAGTTGTAAAGGCAACAGTTCTCGAAGATGACGTTAAGGCAAAGAAGGTTATCGTTTTCAAGAAGATCCGTCGTAAAGGATATCAGAAATCAAACGGTCACCGCCAGAAGCTTACAAAGATCCGCATCGACTCTATCGCTTAATTTTTTACAGATCGCTAAATTAAAGGAGATTTTGAATTATGGCACATAAAAAAGGTCAAAGTAGTTCTAAGAACGGTCGTGAGTCACAGAGCAAACGTCTCGGATTCAAGAAATTCGGTGGTGAGGTTGTAAAGGCCGGTAACATCATCGTTCGCCAGAGAGGCACAGTTCACAACGCTGACAAGAACGTAGGAATGGGTAAAGACCACACTCTTTACGCACTCGTTGACGGAACGGTTCTCATCACAAGAAAGAAAGAGAACAAGTCATACGTGTCGGTTGTCCCTTTTGAGAACTAAGCTCGGAGGGTCTTGAAAGACATTGGAGGATTGCACTTCGAGTATCGGCGTGCGGTCCTCCTTTTTATTTCAGAGGAAACACAGTAACATAGCAGACAATATTAAATCATATATATCATGTTGACACTTAAGATGCTTCGTGACGATCCAGATTTCGTAGTCAGGAAGCTTGCAGTCAAAAATTTCGACGCAAAGGCAATCGTCGATAGGGTTCTCGAACTTGACACACAGAGAAGGGCTCTCCAGACAGAGATCGACGGTCTTCTTGCCCAGCAGAAGCAGAAAGCAGGTCTCATCGGAGGCCTCATGAAAGAAGGCAAGAAGGCAGAAGCCGAAGAGGCAAAGAAAGAAGTTGCAGAGCTCAAGGCAAAGTCCACAGAGCTTCTCGCAAAGGCTGACGAGACAAGCAAAGAACTTGAGTCACAGCTGGTTCTCCTCCCTAATATTCCTTGCGACCTCGTCGTTCCCGGAAAGGGAGCTGAGGACAACCAGGTAGTGAAGATGGGCGGTCCGGAGATCAAACTTCCGGAGAATGCGCTTCCACACTGGGAACTCGCCAAGAAATTCGATATCATTGACTTCGACCTCGGAGTAAAACTCACAGGCGCAGGATTCCCTGTATATAAGGGAAAGGGCGCGAAACTCCAGAGGGCGCTCATCAGTTTCTTCCTCGACAACAATACAGCCGCAGGCTACAAGGAGATCGAACCTCCTATCATGGTCAATGCCGCTTCAGGTTTCGGCACAGGCCAGTTGCCTGACAAGGAAGCCCAGATGTACTATGTAGGTCTCGACGATTTCTATCTCGTTCCTACTGCTGAGGTTCCTGTTACCAATATCTACAGGGACGTCATCCTGAACAATGACCAGTTCCCTCAGAAGCTTACTGCATATACCCCATGCTTCCGTCGTGAGGCAGGTTCCTATGGTAAGGACGTGAGAGGTCTGAACAGACTTCACCAGTTCGACAAGGTAGAGATTGTCCGCATCGAGAAGCCTGAGGATTCTTACGCGGCACTTGACGAGATGATTGCCCATGTAGAGAGCCTTGTGAACAAACTCGGTCTCAAGTACAGAATCCTCCGCCTCTGCGGTGGTGACCTGAGTTTCACATCTGCAATCACTTACGACTTCGAATTGTGGTCAGCAGCACAGGGAAGATGGCTGGAAATCTCTTCAGTTTCCAACTTCGAGACATATCAGGCAAACCGTCTGCACCTCAGATACAAGGACGAGAACGGCAAGATGCAGCTCTGCCACACATTGAACGGAAGTTCACTTGCTCTTCCACGTGTCGTTGCGGCAATGCTTGAAGACAATCAGCAAGAAGACAGGATTGTCATCCCTGAGGTTCTCCGCCCTTATACCGGGTTCGACTACATCGACTAAGGATGGCAACCATAATTGGAATTGACCCCGGAACCAATATACTTGGCTTCGGGGTTATTCGTACTGAGGGCCAGAAGGCCACGTACGTGGAAATGGGTGTAATCGACATGCGCAAGGAGAAGGATCCTTATGCCAAACTGAACAGGATTTTCAATGAAATCAGCGAGGTATGTGAAAAATACCGGCCGGACCAGATGGCATTGGAGTCTCCTTTCTACGGAAAGAATGCCCAGGTCATACTGAAACTCGGACGTGCCCAGGGTGCGGCCATGCTTGCGGCAGCCACCAGAGGGATTCCGATCACGGAATATGCCCCGAGGAAAGCGAAAGAGGCCGTCACCGGAAACGGAGCGGCATCCAAGATGCAGGTCAATACTATTCTGCAGAGGATTCTCGGCATTGACATTGAAGAAAAATTTCTCGATGCCACGGATGCTCTGGCGATAGCGTTGTGCCACCATTATCAGATGACGAATCCTCTGGCGGGGATGAAGTCATCGACCAGTTGGGAAAAATTTATCGCTGAAAACCCTGACAGGGTGAAATAAAATGGCCTTTCGCTTCGAAAAAACGAAAGTTCAGCCGTAGAATGTGCCCATTCAGCGGTTTTTTGCAATAATCTGACACTACATAATTAAACCGGAGAACAGGTTACATGTCTAAAGTTGTGTTGTTAAAAGAAGCAGAAAACAACTTGAAAGAAGTGTATTACCTAATTGTGAACGGACAATGAAAAGAATCATTGCTATGTTTTGCGGGCTGGTGACTATGCTCGCATTTTCTTTTGCGGTCGCGGCTCAGACCTCAAGGTCTGTCACGGTGGTGCTGCAGGATTCGTCTTCTGGCGAGCCTGTCGGTTATGCCACTGTATCATTGACAAAAGCCGGCGCGAATACCGCAAGCAAATATGCCTTGACCGATGATAAGGGAAAGGCTGTACTTGACAAGGTGGCTGCGGGAAGCTATACGGTCAAGGCTGAACTTCTCGGCTATAAGAATTATTCCGCAGAAATCACGGTAAAGAATTCCGTAGATCTGGGCATCGTGAAGATGGATCCGGACAGAAGGGTTCTTAATGCCGCAAGTGTCACTGCCGCAGGAAACCCTATTATCATAAAGAAGGATACCATCGAATATACGGCTTCTTCTTTCAAGACGACTGACAATGACATGCTGGAGGACCTTCTGAAGAAGCTCCCGGGCGTGGAGGTCAGCACAGACGGAAGCGTCACTGCAAACGGCCAGACGATTTCGAAGATTACCATTGACGGAAAGACTTTCTTCCTGGATGACCCTCAGCTGGCATCCAAGAACATTCCGGCCAAGATTATCGATAAGGTGAAGGTCGTGCAGAAGAAATCCGAGCAGGCACAGTTCACCGGCATTGATGACGGGCAGGAAGAGACTGTCATTGACCTTTCCATTCAGAAGGGCATGATGAACGGACTTTTCGGCAATGTCCAGATCGGCGGCGGTCACGACTGGCCTGAGAATACGACCAACGGAAATGGCGACTGGCGCTACCAGGGTGCAGGTTTCATTGGCAGATTCACTGAAAAAAGCCAGTTGAGCATCATACTGAACGGCAACAACACCAATAACCGCGGATTCAACGACTTGTCAGGTTCGATGATGAGGTCAATGCGAGGAGGCGGTGGCGGAATGGGCCGTGGAAGTGGCGGATGGGGCAACTCCAATGGTATCACCACTTCATGGATAGGCGGTGTCAACGGTTCATGGGACTTATTCGGAGACAAGATGGACCTCGGAGCGAACTACCTTTTCAACGGCACTCAGAAAGATGTGAAGGAAATCAGTGACAAGACCACCTTCCTGGATGACGGTTCCAGCCTGATTTACCACAACGACGGATACAGTTTCAACAATTCCTACGGACATCGTTTCGGAATGCGTCTGGAGCACAAGTTCTCGGAGAAGACATCCATCCTCTTCCAGCCTCAGTTCAATTTCGGAAAGGGTGATTTCCAGGAGTTCTCCAAGTTCACCACTGACGGCATTGCTGCCGGAGAGACAGAATCCGTGGCCAAGAATGAGGGTTTCAACAACAATACCGGAAACAACAAGAACTGGACTGCCAACGGATTCTTCCTGTTCAGACAGCGTCTCGGGCTTCCCGGCAGGACATTGTCCTTCAACATTGACTATAATTTCAGCAATAACGACCTCAATGGTTTCAACCAGTCTTTGACGAAGACCTTCGGAGCTACAGATGCGGAGAATGTCAATGCCATTGTCAATCAGAGATATGACCAGACCGCGAAGTCGTCATCTGTAAGCGGACGTCTCGTCTATACGGAGCCGCTTGGTGCAGGTTTCTATCTGGAGGCCAATTATCAATACAAATGGTCACAGAACAATTCGGACAAACTGACTTATGATTCTGCAGACAGGGGTGCCTATGACTTCAATGCTGACACTCACGAGTATTACCGGGAGACTGACATGTACGACAAGGACGGCAACATCATCTATGTAGACGGCAAGCCAGTACATTCAAATGAGATACTCAACTCCCAATATTCCAGCAACATCCTGAACCAGTACCAGACTCATCGTGCAGGTGTGAACTTCATGTTTCAGAAGGACAAGATCAGGGCTCAGGTCGGCGCGTCGATTATTCCGACAATCACCCACAACGAGACCAATGGGAAGAGTTATGACAATTCTGTCATAAACTGGTCGCCTACAGCGATGTTGTGGTACGACATCAATGACAATATGAATGTCCGCGGTTTCTATTTCGGAAATTCATCACAGCCGACAACCACACAGCTCATGCCGGTACCTGACAACACAAACCCGCTCAATGTGTCCCTCGGTAACCCTTATCTGAAGCCGTATTTTTCACATAATATAAATACCAGATATGGCTTCTCGAACAGGCAAAAGTTTCTGTCTGTGTATGCCAACCTTAGCGGAGGCTTCGTGCAGTCACCTATCGTCTATGCCAGCTGGTACAATACAAACGGCACAGCGTTCTCGCTCCCTGTCAATGGTCCGACTTCGGGTAATGTCAATGCCAGGATGTTCCTCAATGCTCCTTTCGGAAAATCGAATTTCAGCATATCTTCCAGCACATCAGGAAGTTGGAGCACATCGACTTCATATATCGGAAAGAGTTCTTTCGATACAAGTACCTATTATGTTGATGGTGACTTCGATTATGTGAAGTTCCACAATGACTTCCCTGACCTCGGGAAGAGTGACAAGTTCCTGGAGAACAACACTCAGACAATGAATTTCACCGAAAGGCTCAAATTCACATATAGGAACAATTTCGTGGAGATTATTGCCGGCGGACGCTCGCGCATTGCAAAGTCCTGGTACACAATCGAATCAGCAAATACGAATGTCACCAGAAACAATCAGGCGTCCATGTCGATGAACTGGACAATCCCAGGCGGTCTCGGTCTCGTGGGCGAGTTCAACTATAACTGGTACAAGGGATATCAGACCAAGCAGGATGACGAGTATGTATTCAATCTCGAGATTACCAAACTCCTGTTCAAGAACCAGTGCACGCTGTCTCTCAAGGGATATGACCTGCTGAACCAGT
>FR890626.1:21123-22756 GCA_000435075.1 Bacteroides sp. CAG:770
GAACCAGTCTAAGAACCTCTCAGTTTCTGATTCTTCAAACTATCACACTGAGACGTGGAACAATACTCTGGGACGTTATGTAATTCTTTCTCTTACCTGGCGTTTCGGAAATATGAACAATGCCAGCAAGGGTATGAGGGGAAGAGGCCCGGGCGGCCCAGGACATGGCCCCGGTCCGGGCGGTCCAGGACATGGCCCCGGTCCGGGCGGTCCTCCACCTATGATGTAAGCGTAGCATCGAAAAATGCAGTCTGTTCTTGCGAGCGGACTGCATTTTATATTATATATTCGGATGTTCTCTACCAGCCTTTTCTGATGTTGTCTGCAATGGCTGCCACCAGGCGGTCTCTTGCCTCGACGCTTGCCCATCCGATGTGCGGTGTAAAGTGGAATTTCTCGGGATGGCGCGTATGAAGGATCGGATTGTCGAAAGGAATCGGTTCATTGACAAATACATCCAGAGCGGCTCCGCCGATGACATTTTCGTCAATGACTTTTGCCAATGCTGCTTCTTCGATGATTCCGCCACGGCCCATATTGACAATGATGGATGTCGGTTTCATCATCCTGAGTTCCTTTTCCCCTATAAGGCCCGCCGTACGCTCATTGTACGGGGCATGGATGGAGATTACGTCTGAGGTGCGCATCAGTTCGTCCAACGGAATGCACGGATATTTAGTGCAGTGTCCGGTCCCGGATGTCGAGTAATATACGACCTTCATGCCGAATGCCTCCGCGACTTCTGCCACACGGCTTCCGATTGTTCCCATGCCGATGATTCCGATCTGTTTGCCGTAAACTTCTATGAACGGTTTGATGACATTGGTAAACATGCCGCTTGAGGAGTATCCTCCTGATTTCACTGCGTCATCGAAGTACGGGCCGTTGCCAAGCAGTGACAGGATATGCATAAATGTCTGCTGGACAACCGGTTCTGTCGAGTATCCGGCCACGTTTCTAACTATAATGCCGCGTTTTTCGCAGGCTTTCACATCAATGTTGTTTATTCCGGTTCCGGCTTCGCATACCAGTTTCACATTCGGAGCGACACCAAGAAGCTCTTCTGTAACTTTCACTTTATTGACCACAAGCACCTCGCAGTCTTTCACCCGCTCCTTTGCTTCTTCCGGGCTGGATGTCGGCCACGCCGTAAGATCGCCGCACGCCGCTATCGGCGACAGTGATGTTTCTCCGACTGTCGCTGCATCTAGGAATGTTATTTTCATCGTATCAATGTTATTGTTTATATACAATTATGCCATGGAGACTCATCTTAGGCCGACAATTCAGCCCACGATGCCATCCACGGCACAATGATACGAATTGTTTTTGGATTGGCAAAGGTTTTCGCCCTCTCCTTGGCCGCAAAACCGGACCGGCAGGGGCCTTCGGAGCGGTACGCCCCGTTGGGGCTATCCTTCCCACCGCTACCGCGGCGGGCCCCTTCTTTTAGAAGCCACGAACGGCTACGCCGCTCCGAAGGCCCCTGCCGGCATAACATGTCCCAAAGTCTTGTGATTTCAAAAGTGTTTTTTGGAGGCACAAGAATTTAAAAATCATCATTGAAATTTAAGAATCATAAAAATCTTCTGGAACCACCTGCCATTTTCGGGGCATTTCGCCACATTTTCGG
>FR890627.1 GCA_000435075.1 Bacteroides sp. CAG:770
CTGAAGAAGCCTCGATACGGATGTTCTGCTCCTTACCTGTAGCCTTGTCTTTTGCAGATACATTCAAGATACCGTTGGCATCGATATCGAAAGTAACCTCGATCTGAGGAACTCCTCTTGGAGCAGGAGTAATGCCATCGAGATGGAACACACCGATCTGCTTGTTGTCCTTAGCCATAGGACGCTCACCCTGGAGAACCCTGATCTCTACTGAAGGCTGGTTGTCAACAGCGGTAGAGAATACCTCTGACTTGCGTGTAGGAATAGTGGTGTTGGAAGCGATAAGCTTTGTCATCACACCGCCAAGTGTCTCGATACCAAGTGAAAGCGGAGTGACATCAAGAAGAAGCACATCCTTTACATCACCTGCAAGCACACCACCCTGGATAGCCGCACCGATAGCAACAACCTCATCAGGGTTTACGCTCTTGTTAGGCTCCTTGCCGAAGAACTCCTTGACGATTTCCTGAACCTTAGGGATACGGCTTGAACCACCGACGAGAAGAACCTCGTCAATCTGAGATGCGCTCAGATGTGCATCCTCCAACGCCTTGCGGCAAGGGATGATGGTTCTCTGGAAGAGGTCATCGCAAAGCTGCTCGAACTTAGCCCTTGTCAATGTCTTTACGAGGTGCTTTGGAACACCGTCAACAGGCATGATGTAAGGCAAGTTGATCTCTGTCGAAGTCTGGTTTGAAAGTTCGATCTTCGCCTTCTCGGCAGCATCCTTAAGTCTCTGGAGAGCCATAGGATCCTTCTTCAGGTCAGCGCCGCCATTCTCGGCAGCGAACTCCTGGGCAAGCCAGTCGATTACCTTCTGGTCGAAGTCATCACCACCGAGGTGTGTATCACCGTTGGTAGATTTAACCTCAAATACGCCGTCACCGAGTTCCATGATAGAAATATCGAATGTACCGCCACCAAGGTCGAATACTGCAACCTTCATATTCTGGTTCTTCTTGTCAAGACCATAAGCGAGGGCAGCTGCAGTAGGCTCGTTGATGATACGCTTTACATCAAGACCGGCAATCTTACCTGCCTCCTTGGTAGCCTGACGCTGTGAATCTGAGAAGTATGCAGGAACAGTGATGACTGCCTCCGTTACCGGCTGTCTGAGGTAATCCTCAGCAGTCTTCTTCATCTTCTGAAGAATCATAGCTGAAATCTCCTGTGGAGAATACTGACGTCCTTCAATATCGACACGTGGAGTATTGTTGTCGCCCCTTACCACACTGTAAGGAACTCTCTCTACCTCTTTAGTTACCTGATCGTAAGTCTCACCCATGAATCTCTTGATGGAGAACACGGTGTTCTTAGGGTTGGTGATAGCCTGACGTTTTGCAGGGCTACCTACTTTTCTCTCACCGCCTTCGGTGAATGCGACTACTGAAGGAGTAGTCCTCTGACCTTCGTTGTTGATTATGACTGTAGGCTGGTTACCTTCCATTACTGCAACGCAGCTGTTGGTTGTACCCAAGTCGATTCCAATGATTTTTCCCATAATATTTATCTCCTATTTTTTATTATCAATCTTACTTTGCCGTTCCGGAGGAACATCCTCCGACCCGCTCTGTCAGCCTTCCGGCCGGCAGCACCATGACATTATCCAATGCCGTGCCAATTACCCGGACGAAATTATTTTCTGACAAATTGTCATATTTTGCTTATCTTTGACCCTGGAAACTAGCATTCTGGCATAACGGGGCCAAAATCGCAGAAGCATCAATTTCAGACATGATATACAGACAACTGCCTGACTCTGAATACAAAGACTTGGAGTCAAGAATATTATACGAAGACAATCACCTGCTGATTGTCAACAAGAAAGTCGGAGAAATCGTTCAGGGTGACAAGACAGGAGACGAGCCCCTTAGCGAGAAGTACAAGGCTTTCATAGCTATGCGCGACTCCAAGCCGGGACAGGTTTTCATGGGTCTGCCACATCGTCTTGACAGACCGGTAAGCGGAATCACAGTCCTCGCAAAGACGTCAAAGGCCCTCGAAAGGATGAATTCAATGTTCCGCGCCGGAGATGTCCACAAGACATACTGGGCACTGGTATGCGCAAAGCCGGAACCTGAAGAAGCCGACCTGGAAAACTGGATGGGCAGGAACGAGAAAATCAACAAGAGCTTCATATGCAGGGACAACAAAGGCCACAACAAGGAAGCAAAGCTCGCCAAACTGCACTACAAACTCATCCAGACCACTGACAGGTACTTTCTCCTGGAAGTCAGACTCTATACCGGAAGACATCACCAGATACGCTGCCAGCTCGCAGGCATAGGCTGCTGCATCAAAGGCGACCTCAAATACGGCGCACCACGTTCCAATAAAGACGGAGGCATATCATTGATGGCCAGACATATAGAATTCATCCATCCTGTAAGCAAGAAAGAAATCTCCGTGACCGCTCCGGTCCCTCCAGACTGGAAAGGTATCATCTAGCCTCCAGTGCCGGTACACTTTCCGCCTCTTTTCCTGCATGAACAGTATGCATGTCCTTGTACTCCTTGCACCACGCTCCCGGAGTAATGTCATAGAAAAGACGGAACGCCATATTGAACGAGACCTGCGAATGGAAGCCTGACATGTCTGACAGGTCCTTGACTTTCAGGTCCATATCATTGGCATAGAGTTCACGTGCATAATTCACCCTATACCTGTTCATGAACTGACTGAAATTCAGTCCGGTCGTGGAATTAATCATCTTGGAAATATAGGCTTTGTTGGAAAACAAGGCTTTAGCGAGTTCCTCCAGCGCATATGCCGGATCCAGGAAGGGCTTCTTGTCCTCAATGTAACGGCACATGCGGTTATACATTGTCCTGTTGTCGGTCATTGACACTTCCGGCACAAACGCACCGATTTCAGCATCATTTCCTCTCGATGACGTTCCTGATACCGAAAACCCGATCACCGGTCCAGAAACCATGTTACGCAAATAAATCAGCGCATATAGGGCGAAAGCCATGAAAAGCATGGTCCGTGGAATCCACGCCGCTATTTCCCCACCGAAGGCCGAACAAAATACAGAGAACACCTCGGCAACCAGAAAGAAGGCAAGAAAACTGTACTTTATAAGGCAGAGAAGGATCTCCCATCCGGAAATCCTGATGGTCAGGAAGCCGATGTCCTTCATCACTCTTATAGTCCTTATCGTCAGGCACAGCGCCAGTGGGAACGATGCCACGAAAACATATCCCAACGAAACCATTATGGTGCTGAATCCCATGCTGAATGCCACTGAAAGCACGACGGAAACAAGAAATGTAAAAGAAGCGAATGTCAATGATGTCTGCCAGTCATTGTAAATGTCAGAAATCATCAGGACTATCGAAATGGATATGCAAACATCGAACAGCATCATCTGGACAAGACCGTCCGAACCGAGAAAGGAACAAATCAGAAGCGGGATTGTCAGGTTCGCCAGAGAAAGGCACCTTATGGTCCTTCTCGGCATGCCGGAAATTATTTGCAGAATTTTCATACTAAATAGTGATCATTAGGTTCGGTGTCGGTGGTATTGATAACATATCGGTCAACAATCAGCCCAGAGGCATCTTCGGGGCGCAAAATTATAATCGAGTAGGAGGAAAACGAAGTAGTTTTCTTCCTACTT
>FR890628.1:0-16635 GCA_000435075.1 Bacteroides sp. CAG:770
TGGAGAAAGGGATTGACATTGAGACAATTTCAGAACTGACTGGTCTGACTGAAAAGGAGATTTCCAAATTGAACCGGATTGGTTCCTAAGATGTAGCGGAACTCGCCCAACTCGACGACGAAGACAGAATCAAATACATTAAGGCCATGAATACGGAACGGGACACATACAATCAGATTGAGTACGCGCGTGAGACTGGACGTGAGGAAGGGCGAGAGGAAGGCGTCAAACAGAAGAGTTTCGACATTGCTAAAAGAATGTTGGAGAAAGGGATTGACATTGAGACAATTTCAGAACTGACTGGTCTGACAGCAGAAGAGGTTTCCATGCTAAAGGACAGGTCGGATCAAAAGTAGTCTTGCTTAGAGAAATATCATTCAGTTATTTGTCCGGAAAGCGCCATGCTTTTCTGGACAAATTGCTTTTTATGCAGATAACTGTGTGACCAATTACCGACTTGTAACCGAGCATGAGAAACTGACAATGTAGCTTTATATTCTTCGTTTGTATTTCGACCCTCTTGACAGCGTTGTTTTAGCTTTCTAGTTTGGATATCAATCAGTTACATGATTTGCCAGATGTCAAGAGGTGGGTATGAAAGGGGGGCTTGACAGGTAGGCAGATTTGTTCAAGTCCGGTATAACATTGATATTTAACAGGTTAGCTTAACGAACCCTAAATTGTCGTCTGCCAAGAGGATCGAAACAGGAAGGCATCATCTATCAGTTTATCTACTGTCTCGGTGTCACTGTCTACAGATATTGTTGTTTCTACAACTGTCTCTACTTCTTCGGGGTTCTTAATCTCGACGTCGTTAGCTTCGTTGCAATTCTCCCAGTCACCTGCGGCAGGGGACGTCGGAGCGGTGTAGCCGCCCGTGGCTCCGCAAACGGGTATTTTTATCGGAAGAAATATAAATTACGGAATAATTTCTCCAAAAGTTACGGAATACTTTCACTGCAAGTTGTGCAACTCCCGCAAAAACTTGTAGTTGACCGATTATTTGGCTACTTTTGTTCATGATAAGTAAGCATGAACAAATAAGTTGGTAAAGATTTGTGATGGATTTTCGAGGATCGATTCCTTTTCGAAGAAGTAGTGTACTGGACGTACACGACTGATGAAAAAAGGAATATAGACCGAAAAGACTTGCAAAGATTACCAAGTTATTTTTTAAGGATTACTAAAAATTCACATGAGGAACTTGAGCCCATAATAGTACAGACATGAGATTAATTGAATGCATACTCCCGGTTATCGCAGTATTGAGCGCATGCGGCGGGGAGAGGGACAAAGGACATAAGATACCGACTCCTGAGGCATATACGACCATGACGTACTGTTTCAACGGCACCAGCATTGTCTCTATCCTCGACAAATACGGTATAATCGACACTCTCGGTAACATCCTGCTGCCTCTCAGATACGACAACATCACCTACATCACCGACGAGCTCGCCGCAGCACGGGAAAAAGGACTGTACTGTCTGGTCGATACGAAAGGCCATGTTCTTGCGGAATGCATCCGGGACGGAGAAATGACGGCTGACGAGATGGCCGCATGGGCGGAAGACATCTCGAAAAAAGTCCGGCAGTCATGGGACGATGTCCTGGCCGGATACGGAGAACTTTCAGACCTGTGCCGCAGCGAAGCCCCTGACAACGAAGCGATCAGAAAAAAAGCGAAAGAAATACGGGAAAGCCTCGCAAAGACGATCGGGTCAATGTCAAAAGACAAGAAAGCCCAGTTCGAATCAGTCAGGAATCTCCAATAACTTCCACAAGACCAACACGATAAACTTAGAAAACTTGCGAATCTTCAGACACATATCATTGACAATCCTCATCCCGGCATTGTTCCTGGGCATCACAGCCTATGGACAAAGTTCCGGAAAGATGATTTCATCCATAAGGAAAGACAACTCATATATATTCGGCGAAGTCACAGGAACAGGAAGGGCGCAGGCTGACAGTCTGGCCGTATGCAGCCTGTGCGACAAAATCGCCGAAACGGCCGGTTTCACGACCTACAACCAACAGGAACGCAGAAAACTGATGCGCGGATATTTCGGAGACGTCCGCAAGAACAGTCTCGCCATATACATGGGCAAGAATTACTCGTTCAGATACATTTCCAGAAACGATGTCAGCAAGATTTTCGCGGACAGGAAAGCCAAGATAAACGAAATGCTCCAGATAGCAGACAAGGCCGAAAAAGAAAGAAACATCGACGTGGCATTAAGATACTACACCTGGGCATCAGTCCTGCTCAGAAGCATACCTCCGCTCGAATCCGCAAAAATCGCAGACATTTCCCAGAAAGCGAACCTGCTTATGGACCTCGTAAAGGTAAAGTACTCAGCGACAGGCAAAAGCGGACAAGGCCTTATAGAATTGACCTTCACCTACAAAGACCAGCCGGTCCAGACAGTCGATTACCGGTTCTTCGACGGCAAGAAATGGAGCGGTGTACTCAGCGCCACCGACGGAAAAGGCTTCGCACAGGCATCCCCGGGCACATCAATGAAAGACTACAGAATCAAGTATGAAATCGACCAGTCCCGCCTCCAGAACATCTGGAGAGAAGTAAGCCAGATAGAAAAGGCTCTGGACATCCGCCCGGAAAGAACAGACAATCAGAACCTTGCCGTAGCAGGAAGGCCTTCGGAAGACAATGCCGGAGCCCGCACGCAGACCATCGTTCCTGCAAATCATATCCAGAGAATAGACTGGAGCGACGTGAAGAAAAAGATACTGGATGTAGTGGCTCAGAAAGATGCCGCTCTGAAAGACAGCCTGGAGTACTCATTCTCTCCGGTAATGTTCACGGAGAAGTACGAGAACAGCATTGAAAAAATCTGCAATGCATTGACAGAGAACTCGTACGAAGGCATTGACACACTCTTTACGGCCGAAGGCTACGATACTTTCCGCAGACTTCTCACATATGGGCACGCAAGGGTTCTGCACCATGATGACCTCTTCTACTACAAGCTCGGAGACGAGGTCTTTGCGCGCAGCCTGCCACTGGTTTTCTCATACCGTGAGAACAACAAGGAATTCGTGGAAAGCATTGTCTTCACATTCGACAAGGACAACAAGATTTCGAACCTCTCATTCTCGCTGGGCAGGGTGACTGCAGCGGACATCGCGTCCCATGAGACCTGGCCGGAGGAAGCCAAGATTATCCTGATGACCTTCCTCGAGAACTACAAGACAGCCTACGCGCTGAAGCGCACCGACTATATCCGCTCGATTTTCGATGAGGACGCACTCATAATCACCGGAAGAATCCTGAAAAATGCGGGAAAGGCCAATGAATACGGAGCTGGGAAGTATGTGTCCCTGACAAGGCAGAGCAAGGCGGAATATATCCAGAGACTGGAGAAAGTGTTCGCCAGCCAAGAATTCATAAACGTACAGTTCACAGACTGCAAAGTATTGAGACTCGGAAAGATACAGTCACTGTACGGTATCCAGATCAGACAGGAATACTATTCTTCCACATATTCTGACAGCGGATATCTTTTCATTCTTGTGGACCTTCAGGACAGCACCAAGCCTGTCATCCATGTAAGGGCATGGCAGGAAGCTCCGGACAAGAACTTCGGTGTAATCGGCCCATATAACTTCTGACAATGACGCTGAAAAGAATCATATTGGCATTGATCACACTGGTCATGTTCTGTTTATCATCATTCGCACAAAAACAGGACAAGGATTTCTATATCAAGTCGTTCAGGGAACTGAGCACAGATCTGGACGCACGACTGGACCCACGTACTGACCAGAATGGAAGAAGGGCGGCGTTGATAAAGGTAGTCACGACGGAAACAGGATTCGAGTTCGACGTCGGAGTGATGGGCATCGTGGACATAAAACAGGAAGTCGGAGAAATCTGGGTCTATGTACCGGAAAACATCCTGAAGATAACCATAAAGCACAAGAATTTCGGAGTAATCAGAGAGTTCGCTTTCGGTATTCCGATAGTCTCGGCAGCGGTCTATGAACTGGTCCTCAACACTCCGACAAAAGCAACCGAGTACATCTATATACCTGTAATTGACAGCACTACGACAAACAAGCCGGACAGTCTGGACTATTACGGACATGAATTGCAGCAGCCACATTGGCCTGAAGACGAAGAAAGCAGGTTCGAAAGCAGCGTATTCATTCTGGCATCGGCAGGCATCATACCGGATTTCTCGGCAGGCATCATGTCCGGCAAGGTTATCAGGCACAAGGACAAGAAAATGGGAGGAGGCTACTACGTCAAGGCCCGTTCCAATTTCAAGTTCCAGACAAGATTCGATTATGAATGTCTTAGCGACGGAACCCGTAACGGGGAAGCCATATGGACCAAACAGGACGGCTCGACATGGAAGACCAGATACACAGTCACATGCGGAGGCATCTGGCACTGCCATAAGAATCTGAACATCTTGGCAGGAACCGGATACGGCGTGAAGTCACTGATATGGGAAGATATCAATGGAGACCGGGCTAAAGTCAAAGACTGCTCCTTCAGGGGACTGGCGGCAGACTTGGGAACAGTGGCAACTTTCGGGAAGTTCGCAATCACGGCAGGAGTCTCCACCGTCAAGTTCAAGTATTTCGACTTCGAGGTAGGAATAGGAGTGATTTTCTGACTTTTTATGGTCAAAAAGTCGCAAATCACCCGCAGAATCCATGATTTTATGCAAGATAATGACTAATATTGTATTCTGTATTGGATGGAAAACGGTTTTCCAATCAATAAACACTCTATAAGACATGAAACTTTTCAAGCACGCAATCGCAGCAGCATTCATCCTCATTTCAGCATTCAGCTGCGTAAAAGGCTCATACCAGACAAGTTACAGAGCCATTTGTACTTTCGAACCGGCTGATACCGTACAGGACTTCAGCAATGGCATCTACAACAAGTCTGACATTTACCAGGGCGGCGGAGTCCTCAAGTTCTGCAGCAAGAGGACCGATGACGGAGAATTTACAGGAGGCTTTGCAGTATGCTGCCGCAAGGACACCATCTACAAGGAAGGCCACATGCCTAAATCACCATTCTATGTAGCAGATACCACAGGTGCTGCAAAATCTGCCTGCTATGCCGTATTCTATGACAACAGGGGACGTATGCCTGAGCACAGCATCGAGTTCGTATCAAGGGCTAACGGCACATGCATTCCTATCGGCCTTTATGTCGTAAACACGAATCTAGTCGTAAATACCGTAAAATTCGGAACATCATACGGCCCGGCTTTCAAGCAGGGTGACTGGATGAAACTCACCATTACCGGCAAACGCGGTACGACAACCACAGGAACCGTCAGCATGGATTTGGCAAAATACGACGAGAAAGGGCTCACGGTGCTGACAGACTGGACCGCAGTGCCGACCGACAAACTCGGAGCCGTCGAATACATTGACCTAAGCATCGAGAGCAACAGGTACGACATTCCTACCTACTGCTGCATCGACAACGTTGTCGCAGACGTTTCCTTGTCATTGGAGTAACCTTCAAAAGAAAACACAGATGAAACAGAATCAGGATTACAAAAACGAGGCACTCAAGGCATTGTCCGGAAGCTGGCCTCACTCATTGGTAGCAACCATCATTTACTTGGCGATACTGTCATTCTTGGCGATGCCGTCATACATGATCAATTTCGGAATCACCTTTCCTTCGTACATCAGCGGAGGAAGCGGAATCATTTTCATCCTGATCGTCTATCCTATGGCATTGGGATTCACCAACAGCTTCAGGCTCCTTTATGAGACAGGGGACAACAGGCTGACCCGCAACGCATTCAGCCTCGGATTCGACAACTGGGTCCACAATGTCCTCGGAATGCTCCTGACATCTGTATTCATCTTCCTCTGGTTACTTTTGTTCCTCATTCCGGGAATCATAAAGTGCTTCTCATACGCGATGACCCCGTACATCCTGGTAGAACATCCTGAAATGTCCGTCAACAAGGCAATAGACGAAAGCATTTACCTCATGGACGGACACAAGTTCGATTATTTCTATCTGGGTCTCAGCTTCATCGGATGGATAATCCTCTCCATCATGTCATTCGGTATCGGATTCTTCTGGCTCATACCATACATGCAGACCACGATGGCCGCATTCTACGCCGACCTCAAGAAGGAGAAGAACAGGGAGACTGTACTCGAAGCTGAAAGAGTTCTATAAATCCGCAATAACTTTCCCCACAAAGACGGCAGGACCGGTGAGATAGACAGCCGATGCGCTGAAAGACGCAGGAGCAGACGATTCACAGGCCACGTCAGAAGGACGGAAAGAAACGGACAAATCAGAGATACGTGCATGAACAGGGATTGAGACAATCTTTCCCTGTTCATGTCTTTTATGCGCGAACCAAGTCGCCATGGCAGACGCCACGATACCCGTGCCGCACGCAAGTGTCTCATCCTCAACGCCTTTCTCATAGGTACGCACGGTAATGCTTCCATCGGCATTGACCTGGACGAAATTCACGTTCGCGCCGACAGGAGCGAAATCCGGCGAGTAGCGGAGAACGCGACCCTCACCTACAACATCAATGTCATTGACCTTATCGACAAACCTGACCACATGGCGGGTCCCTGTATCGAGGAACAAGTCCGGCTCTCCGCCAGGCCTGTTTTCATACGCGGCAGCCGAACTGACATCCTTCATCTTCAGCCTCACGATACGGGCCTCATGCGAGAACGGCCTGGCCTCCCCCGAAAGAAGTTCAGCGGAATGCGGACCGTCAGGGGCCTCGAAATCAAAACTCCTGAAGCCAAGGTCGGCGGCAAACGCGACAATGCACCGCCCGCCGTTTCCGCACATCATTCCCCCCGAGCCGTCGGAATTATAATAATCCATACGGAAATCGTGGCCCTCGCTCTCCGACAGAATCATCACCCCGTCAGCCCCGAAGCCGGTATGACGGTCACAAAGTGCAGCAATCCCATCAGAGGTAAGGTCAATGCGGGAAGACCTCCCGTCAGCGACAAGGAAGTCATTGCCCGCCCCGTGGTACTTGTAGAAAGTCATAATTATCTGAGCAAATCTTCCAGCTCGACAGACGCATCCGTCTTGCCGTCACGATATTTGACAATGACAGGTGTATAGACATGGATGCCGGCTTCCGCTCCAGGCCCCTTGGTCACCGGACGGCTTCCGGCCACGACTACGGCTCCTGCAGGAACCACGATACGGCCATCCTCATCAGGACGGATCCAGCCCCCGTTCACGGCATCATAAACTGCTGTGGCCCTGTTGATTATCACGCCTGAGCCAAGCACGGCGCCCTCTTTCACGAGAACACCCTCATAGATACCGCAGTTGCCGCCCACGAAGACATTGTCCTCGATGATGACCGGCATTGCCCCGACAGGTTCCAGCACACCGCCGATCTGTGCGGCGGCCGCAATGTGCACATTCTTTCCGATCTGCGCACAAGAACCCACAAGAGCATGGGAATCTATCATTGACCCCTCATCCACATATGCTCCGATATTGACATAAGCAGGCGGCATCACGATGACCGAAGGAGCAAGATAGGCACCGCGCCTCACAGAGCTGCCGCCCGGCACGATACGCACCCTGTCCTCCACCGCAAACCTGCGGACCGGAATAGTGTCCTTGTCAATGAAAGAGAACTGTCCCTCAGACATGTCTTCAAGCGTTCCGAGCCTGAATCCTTCCAGGATAGCCTCCTTGATCCACATATTCACGCGCCACTGGCCGTCAACCTTCTCGGCCACACGTATTCTGCCAGCCTCCAGGTCATTGCATATTTCGAAGAAACGTTCTTTATCCATGATATCATCCATTATTCGAGGCCAGGGAGCACCTTAGCCATAAGTTCCTTGGTAGAATCCACGGCCTCTGTCAATGGCAGACGCATCTCTGCCCTGCAATAGCCGAGAATCGACAATGCTGCCTTGACAGGAATAGGATTACTTTCCACGAAGCAGGCATTATAAAGCGGCATAAGACGATTGTTCAGGTCAATGGCAGTCTTAAGGTCTGAAGCCATCACAGCCTCGGTCAATGCCTTCATCATCTTGGGAGCGACATTGGACGCGACGCTGATAACGCCGTCCGCACCGCTCGCCATCAAAGGGAGAGTCTGGTCATCATTTCCGCTCAGCACGGAGAAATCAGCAGGAGCCTGACGCCTGATGTCGATAATCTGGGCAACGTCACCCGATGCCTCCTTGACAGCCACCACATTAGGAATCTCAGCAAGACGGAGACAGGTCTCAGTCTTCATGTTGGTTCCGGTGCGTCCAGGGACATTGTATAGAATCACCTGACGGTCAGTCTCTTCCGCAACTGCCTTGAAATATCTGTAAAGGCCCTCCTGCGTAGGCTTGTTATAGAAAGGAACGACTACCAGATAGGCATCCGCACCATAAGGGTCCAGAAGCCTCATATTGCGTACAGTTCCCGTGAAGGAATTGCTTCCTACGCCGGCAACAATAGGCAGTCCGCATGATTCCTCTTTGGTGACACGCAGAATTTCCACCTTGTCTTCATCTGTAAGACATGGAGTCTCAGCGGTAGAGCCGAGCGGTACCAGAAAATCAACCCCCGCCTCAACCTGTCTCTTCACCAGAAGCCTGTATGACTCCCAATCAATTTCCACATTACTGAACGGAGTAACTAATGCCGTTCCTAAACCCTTGAATTTCATATCATTAACTTTTCTTCCCAAGCCATTCATGCCCGAGAAATTATACTGAATTATCTATTGTCGCCTTCTGCACCGCCTATGAAAAGTTCCCTGAACTCATGGACCTCACCACGCTTTCCTGATGCGACTATTCCGTCAGCCATTTCGGCCGCCATCACTGCACCCTCGGCAAAGCCCTGTCTGGAAAAAGCCTCATGCTCGAGAGTAATCCTGTCGCAAGAGCCCTCGAAACCGACAGTATGGATTCCAGCCAGCTCCCCTACCCTTACGGACGCGATTTCCGTCTTCGACGACATGTTCCTGTCAATGCAGGCCGCCAATGTCTTGGCAGTTCCGCTAGGCGCATCCAACTTGTGGCAATGATGCTTCTCCACGATATACGGAGCATATCCGCCTGCCTTTCCGAGCAGTCTGGAAGCAATATCCACAGCCGCAGTAAAAACATTGACCCCGATGGAGAAATTGGAGGCCCAAATCAATGTCGTACCGCATTTCTGAAAGTAGTCAAACACCTCATCTGCAATATCATACCATCCCGTAGTACCGACTACCGCAGCCCTGAAATTCTCCGCAATGAACTTATAGTTCGCCCTGAAAGCATCAGGAACGGTAAAGTCAATGCAGATGCAGTCCTTGGTAACCGAAGTGTCAGCCGACTGGATATCTTCAGATTTCCCGGCACATTCTATGTTTCTGGAGGCAAGAACGCCCTCCACCATCTTTCCCATGCGGCCGTAGCCGCTTATATAAACTTTCATATCTTCGATTTCTAATCAAGTTTCTCAAGTCGTCAAACCTGAATTCCTAAGATTCCTTCGGGAACATGAGTTCATGAATATGATTCACTACGTCAACAGCATATTCCTTGTCAATGACATAGCTCAGACTCATCTGAACCGGACTCATGCAGACCAGATACACACTTCCCGGCAACACCCTTTCTATCCGGGACGCCAGACCAGGGCAACTGTGCAGGAACTTTTCACCGACAATGGAGAACTGGGCCTTGTCCCGGTAAATCATCACCGTAAAACTTTTTCTCAGTTCAGCCACCATCTGCTCGAATCCTGGCTGGCCAGTCTCTATAGTGACGCGAACCCTTGATTCTGAGACACTTGAGAGAATTATCTTCACACCAGCCTTCTCAGCCGCAGAGAAAACCGCAGCCATCATCGCAGTGACTCCGACAATCTTGTCCGATATGATATCAAGAAAATCAATGTCATCCTTCAATGTTATCGTCTTGGCGGATTCGCAATTCTTTTCCACGGAAACCTTCGAACCCTTGCATGAAGGATTCTGGGAATTGAGGACATATACAGGGATGTTCTTTTTCCTGGCCGGCTCGATAGTCAGCGGATGGAGCACCCTCGCACCGAGGAAGGCCATCTCGGAGGCCTCGTCATAGGAAACATTCCGTATGCAGACGGTATCATTGACAATCCTCGGATCCGCGCTGCGGATTCCGTCCACGTCAGTCCATATTTCGACACGGGAGGCATCCAGCGCCATACCGAATATGGCTGCCGAGTAATCCGAGCCTTCGAAGCCGAGAACGGAAGTGGCACCGTCTGACGCAGATGCGATAAAGCCCTGGGTGATAATCACTGAGACGCCTTTCGAAGCCTCTGAAACAAGTCTTTTGACATTGGCCTCGGTAGTCGCCAGGTCAGGAGACGCGGAGATGTAGTTACAGTCTGTCAATATCATTTTCCGGGCGTCAAGCCAGCGGGTCGCCAGACCTGACTCATTCATGGCTGCGGCGATTATCATTGACGAAAGTATTTCTCCCGTCGAAACGATTCGCGCGTAACTCCTCGGCGAGAGTTCGCCTATGCAGCAGACGCCGTGCGCGAACTCTGACAGGGAATCCAGGACGGACTCCATGTCGGCGACACATTTCTCCAATCTGGATCCGTCACCTCCCGAAAGAAGCGACTCAGCAAGGGAAACGTGTCTCTCCCTCAAGTCGGCAAGCAGTTCATTGACCTTGTCAACATGCTGTGCCTCAGCTTCTTTACAAATTTCACAAAGCAACCTTGTCACCTTGGACAATGCCGATACTACCACGAGCGGATTCTCGGACATCCTGTTGCTTACAATAGAGATGACCCTCTCTATGGCCTCCTTGTTACGGACGGAGGTACCTCCGAATTTCATTATAATCATATCCCTGTAAAATATCAGGATTATTTCACCACAATCTCATCGGTGAAAATCCATGCATGCAGAGGCAAATCCCTGCGGAATGCCTTGAATCTCACATAACGTGCCTGGACATCCAGGAAGCAGCCCATCGGCACATAACACATTTCCGAAGTATCGGCCGGCAACTCGCTGTAAGCCACGCCTGCCTTGGTGAAATTCTCACCGTCCTCTGAGACATAGACCTCAACGCGCTCAGGAATACCGACATGGTTGTTCCTCTGGCCCATGAATGAGGCGCCGACATAATGCAGAGGCTCAGATTTTTCCAGGTCAATGATGACATCGACATCGCTGAGGAAACCCAGCCATTTCTTGTCGCTGTACGACCAGCTGCCGCAGATACCGTCATTGATGGAAACATCTCCGGCCGCGCTGTAATTGTCAGCATAAGGGGTAAGAACCTTCACCGGCTTGCCTATTGCAAGGTGCCTTACTCCGGTAACAGCCTCCGGACGTGTTCCGAACTCGGTGTCCAGATGGAAAGTATTGTAGCCCCTGTCCTTGAATACATTGCAAAGTTTCACCGCTCTTTCCCTGAAACCGGCATAGTCCTTCTTCTCCACAGGACTCCAACCCGTCTCGGCAACAGCGAACATACGCGGATAAATCATGTACTCCAGATGGTCGGCTTCAGGGATGAACTCAGTCCACACATTACCCTGGACACCAAGCAGATGCGGGCTGGCAACGTCAGCGGCATAAGAGTATGCGAGTTCAAGCGGAATGTAACCGCCGATGGCCTCAGGCTCATAAATAGGAGCATCCTGCGTATAATCGAAATAGTAGAACGCGTTAGGAGACATGATGACATCGTGTCCTGCCTCGATTGCAGACAGACCGTTTTCCATTCCGCGCCAGGACATGACCACGGCATTGTCGCTGAGTCCGCCTTCCATAATCTCATCCCATCCGAGCAGCCTGCGGCCGTGGGACTCCACTATTTTCTCAAGTTTTCCGGTCAGCCAGCTCTGCAGTCCCGTAAGTTCAGTAATGCCGTTCTCAGCCATCAGGGCCTTGCATCTCGGACAGTCTTTCCATGACTGGCGGGAAGCCTCGTCACCGCCGATATGGATAAACTCCGAAGGGAACATTTCCACCAGTTCACTGATGACATCCTCGATGAAGCCGAACAATGCCGGACTCGCCGGGCACATGTCGGAACTGATTACAGGCTTTCCGTCAGCGTCAATGCAAGCCAGTTCAGGACAGGCCGTCACCACTTCCTTGCTGTGTCCCGGAATTTCAAACTCGGGAATCACATCTATATGACGCTCAGACGCATACGCCACGATTTCGCGCACATCCTCCTTTGTAAGATAGCCACCCTCGGCAAGAGGGCTGCCCTCTTCTGCATAATGGCGACCGAAATCCCTCCACTGTTTCCATGTCTTGCCGACACGCCACGCAGCCTTCTGAGTAAGTTCCGGATGCGAATCAATCTGGATTCTCCAGCCGGCATCATCAGTAAGATGCAGATGCAGTTTGTTCAGCTTAAGCAGGGCCATCGCATCCAGCTGCTTAATTATAAAGTCCTTGTCTCTGAAATTTCTGGATATGTCGAGCATCATTCCGCGATACCTCAGACGTGGCCAGTCCAGAATATTGCAGCACGAAAGTTCAGTTCCCTCAGCCGTCATCTGCCTCAGACTCTGCAGCGCATAAAAAGCGCCCTCCGGCGCAAGCGCCTTTATGTCAATGCCTTTCTCCGATACTGTCAATGAATATGCTCCGTCCCTGCCGAAACTTGTCATCTCAGGGGAAAGCAACTTGGCGAATTTCCTGTCATTGATCTGAATCCTCACATCAGCCTTGGCTGACTTCGTCATTCCGAGATTGTCCAGATAACTTTCGAGCGACGCCAGACCTTCCGAAGTGCCGGAAACAGCGTAAGTCGTATGCTCCGGCATATTATATCTTCCGGAAACGCAAGTAGTCTTTACCGGTGCCGGGATGATGATATCCGGTGATACGGCAAGCATAATAGCCGCGAGTAGTGAAATCAGTGCTGTCATTATTATGTGTTGTTATTTATAATTCAAAATGTTGAGTACCATACTCTTATACTGTCTGCAAGCTTTCTCCAGGTCACTCAGCAGCACATACTCACGAGGGGTATGGGCCACCGAAATGGAGCCGGGTCCGCAAAGGGACTTGTGCATGAACTTGGTCAGTCTTGGAGTATCACTTCCGAAAGCAACAGTCTTGGTATCAATGCCTTCGAACGTGTCATAGGACATCGGATTGTCTCCGCCTAATGCCTCCACCTTCACATCTTCACGCTCACCTATCCTCGTCATCAGCTGCTGCACCTTCTCATGTGAAGCAAACGTCGTCCTGAAATAAATCCGGAACGTGAGCAGCGGAGAGAGAATGTTCTGCGGATTGTCCGAAACAAGTTTGCCGACATTCCACGTGGTCTCCCCGAGCTGCGAGTCTTCAGGAAAGTCAATGTTTCCGAGCATATTCATGATTTCCACGAATGTGTCCACCGCGCTATGTCCAAGTTCAGGATATCCGGAATGACAGGCCTTGCCTCGGATAGTCACTTGAAAAGCCTGCGTACCCTTGGAGGCTGTCACCATGCAGTTGTCCGTAGGCTCACCGACAATTATCCATTCGGCACCGGGGCAATCTCTGGTAAAGGCCTTGGCCCCGAATGAGCCGGTCTCCTCTCCTGAAAGCAGCAGCAGCCCGAAATCATGGTATCCGGAAGCCGTCCTCACATCCTCCAGTTCCTTGGCAAGTTCCTCACAGGCAGTCCACATGGCGAAAAACTGTCCTTTGGCATCGCAACTTCCCCTTCCTGTTATCAACGTATCCTGAAAGTTCAGGCTGACATTGCCGTCAGGAAGAGCCTCTCCGCCCCTGATTTCCTTCACATTAGGTTCAATGTAAGGAGGTACGGTATCGAGATGGGAGCAGAGCACAACTCTCGGCAAACGTCCGCTATCCTGCTGATTGTCACCGCATTTCCATCTGAAAAGAAGATTCTCCGTCCCGTCCCCGACTTCAAAACTTCTACATACACACTCCCCGTTCAGGTCCGGAAAATAGTCTTTCAGAAATTCTGAAAGACCACGTTCTTTTCCGCTGGTCGAATCGACCTCCAAAATCTTTTTGAATATGTCCAATTGCATTTGTATCGTGTTTTATATAAGGGTCCGTGTTTCCCCCAGGCACGGCCCGGAAAAAAGCACTCCATAATCTACAAATTTAATAAAATAGCGATGAATTAAGAATAAAAAACTATCTTTGGAGATTCACAGACCCAAAGCAAGATGGAAAACACGCTATTATACAATACGGATTCATTGCCGCAGATCAAATTCGGGATGATGAAAATGTCTGATCATGCAATTCTGGTCGACAAGGTGGCAATCATTGACGACAATCTGGACAAGAGCCCGGACGACAGGAACATCGGAGCTCCTATCGACAGGCCGCTGCCGCAGAAGATATTGGTAGCGATTCAGCTCATCTGCGTCGAAGGAACGATAGACATGACATTGAACCAGAAGAAGTACCACTTGAAGCGCAACGACTGCATGATAGGGCTTCCTGGGTTCATCGCCGAAAAGATAAACATGTCACCTGACTGCCGAATGATAATTACCTCCATTTCGCACGAATTCATGGCCAGGATTCCTGTCAAGAATTCCGAGGGCATAAAAAAGTGGATGGCCAGCAAGGGGGCGCCTGTAGTACTTCATCTCCCGGAGGAGATTATAAGCACATGCGTGGACAGTTATCACAGTTTCCGCAAGCTCTATTCATTCACATCCGATGAATTCAAGCTCATTCTGATGGTCGGTTATCTCCATTCCATCATCGGTCTGTTCTCATCTTTCATGTCGAACTCCGAAGTGCGGGAAGAAGAGATGGACACGGACACGACATCACTTCCGCGCAAAAAGGAGCTGGCATTGAAATTCCTCAATGATGTCCACGAGAACTGCAGCACTGAGAGGAGCGTCTCTTTCTATGCCGAAAAGTGCTGTCTCTCACCGAAATACTTCGCCCGCATCATCTCTGAAATCATGGGCAAGAAGCCAGGTGACATCATCCGTGACAATGTCATTCTCGAAGCCAAGGTCCTGCTGATTTCCAAGACCTTGTCCGTCCAGCAGGTAAGCGACAAACTCAATTTCCCGAACTCGTCATTCTTCTGCAAGTATTTCAAGAGTGCGACAGGCTGCTCCCCGAGACAGTACCAGCTGTTCGGAGAAGAAGCATTGAAAGAAAAATAAAAAACGCCCACGACTGGCGTGAGCGATACTTGATAATTTGTCTTGAAATTATCCACAAAGATTATTTCGCCGGAAGCTTGAAAACGTCATCCGGGAAAGATGCGTTTTTCTTGATGTCCTTCATCTCATAGAGCGTGCTGATGCCGGTAGGCTCATCCATCACCATCTTCACGAGCAGACAGTCGGATTTCCTGTATGTCAGGACAATCTTGGAGTAACCGCGTCTGGCAGCATTGTCATTTGTCAATGTCACCACATAGCCGTCTCCTGATTCCTTTACAGAAATCTTAGCGCCATTGTCTGCTGCGACCTTTTCAGGATTGCCTTTTACACAACCGATAAGAGTTCCTGCCATATTGCCGACAGTCGCATTCTTCTGTGTATCAAATGTTCCAGTCTTAGGTCCGCGATGGACATAGAACTTAGTGCCGCTTGCGATGATATAATCGCCGACAGGCTGGTCGAAACGCATTGCAAGACGTCCGTCAACATTGAAATAAAGATTTCCGGAAGCCTTGTTCACCTTACCGGAGGCCTTGATGGTCCTCACCTGACTGAATTTGCATTCGACAGTAGTCATAGAAGAATTGGCCTTCTCGATTTTAGTCGTAATCGCATGAGCATCTGCGGCAACAACCGGTGCAGATGCCTGAATTTCAGCAGCTTCGACAACTGAGGCAGAAAGGATACCTGCCAATGCCAATGTTATGAAGATCTTTTTCATTTGAATATCAATTTAATTCCGGCAATGACTGCCGACCGCTCCGGAATGCAAAAATCAGTCCGTTTGCGTAAAGTTATCAGTAAAGTCCTCCGTTTATAGAGATTGTCTGTCCGTTTATGTAGGCCGCCTTGTCAGATGCAAGGAAGGCCACAAGCTCGGCAACTTCTTCAGGTTCCCCGAAACGCTTTGCCGGTATTGTCTTTTTCAGTTCAGCCTCATCCAGTCCCTCGACCATATCAGTCCTTATAAAACCGGGCGCAACGGCATTGACAGTAACCCGTCTTGCCGCAACTTCCTGGGCGAGAGCCTTTGTGGCAGCGATAAGTCCGCCTTTTGCTGCGGAATAGTTGGTCTGTCCCGGCAGGCCTTTCAGTCCGGAAAGTGAGGCCATGTTTATGATTCGGCCCCTCTTGCGCACGACCATCGGCTGAAGCACGGGACGGGTGACATTATAGAAACTGTCCAGATTTGTCTTCATGACACGGAACCAGTCATCCTGTTCCATCCAAAGCAGAAGATTATCCCTGCGGATACCGGCGTTATTGACAAGTACCTCGATAAACTCCTCAGGATGAGCCTCTTGCCATCCTTTCAGCGCTTTCTCAGACTCATCATGGTCACTGACGTCGAATTTCAGAAGTTCCGCTTCACCGCCGGCCGCCACGATTTCATCCATAGTCTGACGGGCTGCCTCATCGTTCGACACGTAATTTATTATGACATGATATCCAGCGGACGCCAATTTTACACAGACCGCTCTTCC
>FR890628.1:16666-28542 GCA_000435075.1 Bacteroides sp. CAG:770
GACCGCTCTTCCGATTCCGCGGCTTCCGCCTGTCACCAATGCTGTTTTCATGCTGCAATTTTTAGAATAGCCTGCAATTTAGCCAGTTTTTTTCATTCCGCCAAACCGCTCATGGCCGTTTCATTTCCGAGAATGCAGCCGCATGTCATGAAAGATGTCTTGGTAACTCCGAGGAGTCCGTGCAGGTTCAGGCTTTGGCCAGTGAACAGAAGATTCCGAAGAGGAGTCCGCGGCGACATGAATGTCAAAAGCGGGTTATGGTAGTCCTTTGCTACACCGAAAGCGGACCCATAAGGTGCTGACACATAACTATTCCACGTAAGTGGAGTGCTCAGCCACACTTTATCGATGCAATCCCTGATTCCAGGAATCCTGGCATTGACCAGATCCAGACACTCCTCGAGTTTCCGACGCTTGACGGCCTCGTAATCCTCACCTCGCGCGCCCGGTCTGGCATCGGCCCAGCCGCTCACTTCATCCCAGCCCATAGGAGAGAGCAGGTCAATGCAGTTGGCGAATTTCCCGTCAGGATTCTCCGGCGGATAGAAATGGACCATCACGCTGGAAGTTCCTGATTCCGGACGGCTCCACAAGTCAGTTCCGCCCTTGTGCACGTACAGATTGCGGTTCATGTAAGGCAAGGTCCCCGGCTTCAGAATTATATTGGCAGTGAACACGCCGAAGGTATTTTTAAGAGAGGTCACCCTGTTGCGGAACACTTTGCGCACCTGCCTGCAGTCCTCTATAAGTCCCACCGTGACAGCAGGATGCACGTCCGATATGACCCAGTCAGCAGAGAACGAGCGGGAGGAATCTCCCTCTCCGGCCTCAACGCAGGATACCGCCCCATCCTCAGACACACGGATGGCATTGACCTTCATGCCGGTCAGAATTTCTCCGCCGAAGGCTCGCAGCTGCGAAGCCAATTTATTGATTATCAATGCTCCTCCGCTTTTGCCTGTCTCTTCGTCGCGCCCGAGACGCCACGAACTTTCAATGAAGGAATTGTTCACCTGGGCATAGACGTAGAGCGGAAGAGTCTCCCGGTCCAGTTCCATCTTCATCGTGGAACCGCAGACCACATCCCGGAGTCGGGCATCGGAAAAGGTATTGTCAATGAATTCAGATGCTGACTGCCCGAGCTGGCCAAACATTTCGGAATCTGGACTGAAAGCATCGAAAAGTCCGCCCCCGATATGCTTGAGGGCAGACGCATATGATTCGAGTTCAGCCTCATGTCCAGGGAAACGTTCAGAAAGTTTCCTGACGAAATTCTTATGACCGGAGGCAAGAGGGTATGAACTGACCTGTCCATTGTCAATGAAAGAGACCTCGTCGAAGCAGTCCTCATCCATCCTGGACCATGGCAAGTCGCTGAGGCCGAAGTACTTGAAAAGGGTATGCAAGGGCTGCCCCTCATCCAGTCCTCCGGCATAATGGAAGCCTGTGTCGAAGGTATGGGCCCTTCCGTCTGAGCCTTTGCGGACGAAAGTCTGGAGACATCCTCCGATTTGACGGTCCTGCTCCAGAACAATCACCTTGAAGCCGTGGCGTGCCAGTATGACGCCACACTCCAGACCGCCCAGACCGCTTCCGATTATTATGACACTCTTCCCTGAGGACATATGCTAAGCCCTCTTGCGGGAAACGCTGTCACGGAAACGTGACCACTTCATCAGCTGACGGAAAAGGAACGGTTCCAGAGTATAGGTAATCAGAATCGTTGCCGTCATGCCGATAAGCGTGCTCACACCGATCGAGTGGATAGACGGATGCACGGCGAAGAGCAGGGCGACCACCACTACCATCAGCACGAAGGCAGAAAGGAAAATCGCCGTCTTGTGTGATTCCAGGAGGTCCCTGGTGCCGTTTCTCGCTTCAGACAGAAGTCCTTCCATCACGAAGATACTGTAATCCACACCGATACCGAAGATGAATGTGGAAATGACTATATTGATAAGGTTGAACTGTAGTCCGCAAATCGCCATCACTCCCTCCACAACATACCAGCTGAAGAACATCGGCATGAATGCTATCAATGCCACCATGACGTTCCTGAATGAAAGCAGGAGGACGAGAAGCACGAAAAGTGAAGAAATCATCAGGATGACATTGAAATCATCATGGATGATGGAAACCATGTTGCTTGTATAGAAGAACGGATCAGCGACGATGATACGAGGCAATTCCGCCAAGCGGTTGCTTACTGCGGCACGCTCTTCCTTAGACACTCTCACCGGTGTGAACACCAGATATCTTCCGTCGTCCATCTTCTCCACGAGAGAGGTCTGGAGTCCTGCCGGAAGAATCTGTGCATCATACAGTGACTCAGGCGAATAGGTGTCCTCCAGCATTGCCCTGAACGATTCGAACATCGAAGGGTCCAGATTATGTTTCTTTGCAGATGCCGATATGAGTTTCATCACGGAATCCGTGCGGGTGGCCCCTGAAGCGTCCGGAGTATTCCAGAACTTATTCCACGCCTCGATGCGCGCCTCCTGTTCAGGTTCAGAAACGAAGAGAACAGAAGACATCGGAGAATAACCCTTGACCATGCCGGCAGTTTTCATCGAATCACAGACATTGGCAAGAGCCTTGTTGCACTGGAGGGCCTCGTCAAGCGAGTTACCCGCAGCCGCGAAAATCACCTGGACATCATTTCCCATATTCTTTTCGGCATAGAGGGCCTCAGAGCGCAAGGTCTCAGGCGACACGTAGCCGATATTCTTCAGATTGGTATCGAATTCCACCTTGTGGGCAAAGGTGACTCCCACTACTATCATGACGATGACGGCACCTATCAGCCATCTGTTGGAATCATACGGAAGGTCATTGATTTTTCCGATAAGTCGGAACGCCCTTTCGCACTTCTTGGTATCACCCTGATTCAGGAAATGAGGCAGAAACACCAGGCCGAACAAAGTGCTGGCTACCAATGCAATAGACGCAAAGATACCGAAGTCTTTCAGCATTTCGCTCTCGGTAAAGAGAAGTCCGAGAAAAGCTCCGATAGTGGTTATGCAGCCCAGACAGACCGGTGTAGCCTCATCCCTCAGGACCTTTTCCGAGTTGCCCACATATTTGAAGTGCGTGAGGATATGCAGGATATAGCTGATGGCCACGCCCAGGATAATCGAACCGATTCCGAGTGACATCAGTGACATCCTTCCCTTCAGGAAGAAGATGCAGGCCAATGAGAAGAAGGCTCCGAATGCCGCAGGAACCACGTTCATCGGAATGAACGACCAGCTCTTGAATGTCAGGCAGAGCACAAGCAGAATGATGAGCAGGGAGATTCCCACAGTGACCGCCAGATCGCTCTTGACGCATTTGGTATTGCCGTAGCTGCGGACAGGCGCTCCATGGAAAAGCACCTGGGCATCAGGATGTTGCTGCATGAATTCATTGACCTGAGCCTCGATTTCACTCACCAGACGGGAACTCGCCTTGGTGTCGAACGCCGTCACCGCAGGTGAGACGAAGGCCAATGCCACCGTGCTGTCGCTGCAGAAAAGGTGCGAGTCAATGACAGTGAATCCTACTGAAGAGCCGGCGTCTTTCTTGCCGCCTGCAAGCCCGCCCAGCATCGGAATTGATGCGGCCAGGTCGGTTCTCAATGACAGCGGATCGTTGGCCGCCATCTGGACTCCCATTCCTGTCTCATCTTCCATTATGATGTCATAGTCGAGGGCCATGAGACTGTCAACAACTTGAGGAGTAAGGCGTTTCGCGAATTCAGCATAGCAGGAAGTATCCACGAATGAAGGCACATGGGACAGCGCGAAGTCCATCGCATTGAGAGGAAGGTCGTCGTCAATGCGGTAGAAGACGTTGTCGATGCAGTGGGATGCGGTGTCCCTGACGAGGAGGGAATCCATGAACTCGTCAGCATAAGAGGACAAGGTGTAAGTGTCCAGCAAAGAGTCTGTTGCAGATGTTATCTGTATGAAAATCTTGTCCTTCACTTTCAGATTTCCGAAAGCGAGTCCGCTGTCTGCTGTGGCTGAAGCAGGAAGAAGTTTGGTTATGTCTTCCTCGTATTCCACCTTCGAGCCGAAATAGATTGACAGGACACTGAGCACTGTCAGAAGTGCCCACATAATTCCCTTGTGTCCAGAGAAATACTTGTACAACGATTCGAAAATTCGTGTCATTTCACCTTAGCGTATTTATAACCTGCGTCTTCGCAGAGTCATTTCAAACTTTCTTTCCAATGTCTGTAAAAACCGGGCTCGGATGTCTCCAGGAGTCCGTCATGTGTAGTGAACAGCTGGATTGTATCAGCCTTGAGTACTATTTCACCGCTTCCGGCCTTCCGGATTTCGTAGGTGAAGCAAATTTTGGCTCCCGGCTCGTCCAGCCATGTTATCTTTATGTCAAGTTCGTCATCCAATGTGGCCGGCGCCATGTACCTCAAGTGCATGTCATAGACCGGCGCATAGTATCCGCTGTCGAAAATCAGCTGATAACCAAGGCCATAGCGTCTTCCGAACGCCTCGCGGGCATCCTCCATGTATTTGACATAGTTACCATGCCAGACCATCTTTATGGGGTCGATTTCCGAAAACCTCACCCTCACACGTATCGTTTCGCTGATTTCGCACATAATTATACAATGAATATCTTGATCTGGCCGCCGGCTATCTTCTCGTCTCCGCTGAAAGTCTCAGTCTCGACAAGGGACATGCCCATAGCCTCGCCGATGACATTGACATTGGTCTTGAGCGTCTCCCCTGTTTTCGGGGTGCGCGCAATCCTGAATGTCTTTATCTCACCTATCAGGCCCACATGAGGGTCCTCGCCTGCAAGGAAATATCTGTAGCCGGCAAATGCCGCAGCACTCTGGGCGGAATGTTCTATCAGCCCGGGTTCCGTCAGAAACCCGTTGATACAGAATACATTGGCAGAAGATACTGTCAGTCCTGTCCGGCCGCCCGTTTCATCGGCGGAATAGAGCACATCGACCATCACCATCGGTGGTCGCTGCGGTATCAGACGGAAGATTTCCTCTCCCCTGGCAAGCACATGTTCTGTCATTGACTTATTTCAAGCGGTCAAAGACGAAATCGTAGAGAGCGGCGAAGGTCTTGATATGGGACACTTCGGTTCCCTGAATCTTGATGCCGAAGTTTGACTCGATGAGAGCAACCAGGTCCACGAGGCTGAGACTGTCAAGTTCAAGTGTTTCCTTGATGGGAGCCTCCGGTGTGATTACTGACTCATCCACCTCAAACTCATCTGCAAGTGCAGCATTGATTTTCTCGATTAATTCCTGCTTTTCCATTATATTCTTTGTTTAAACTATATCTTGTTCCTGTTTCCGGCGGTGTTTCGCTCTTGCGAGACTTAGGTTATCTTATATCTCTGATTATCAATGTCGAATTGGTACCTCCGAAGCCGAATGAATTCGACAGGAAGGTATCGAAATGTTTCTGGACACGTACTGCCGGAATCAGAAGTTTCGCAGAATCCTCATCAGGGTTTTCAAAGTTCAAGTTGGCGGCGATGAAGTCATTCTTCATCATGAGGATGGAGTAAATGACCTCGCTGGCTCCTGCCATCCACATTTCATGTCCGGTCTGGGACTTCGTGCTGGTCACCTCGACCTTCTGATTTCCAAAGACATTGAAAATGGCCTTGGCCTCGTTCGTATCGCCCACATGGGTGGAAGTCGCATGGGCATTGATATAACCTATCTCACCCTTGGTTATGCCCGCACGGCGGATGGCCATCTCCAGAGAGCGGCTTGGTCCTTCTACATTAGGCGATGATATATGGTCTCCGTTTCCTGAGAATCCGTAGCCGAGAACTTCGGCAATGATGTGCGCGCCTCTGCGGACTGCAGATTCATAACTTTCAATGATAACTGTCGCTGCGCCGCCTCCCGGCACGAGCCCGTCGCGGTCGCGGTCGAATGGACGTGATGCCTTCTCCGGCTCGCTTTCACGTGTGGAAAATGCTGATATTCCGTCGAATGACCCGACTGAGAATGGATTGACTTCCTGGGCTCCGCCGCATACGACCATATCCTGAAGTCCGTTCTGGATAAGGAGTGCGCCAAGTCCTATAGCATGTGACCCGCTGGCACAAGCACCTGATACTGTGAGGTTTATACCTTTGAGTTTAAAGATGCAGCCGAGGTTCATGGTGACGGTGCTGTTCATTGACTGGAAAATGGCGCCAGAACCGCAAAGGGTCGTATCCTTCTTCTCGCGCATGATGTCGACAGCATTGACAACAGGCACTGTAGAACTGTCATTTCCGTAAAGGAGACCGACCTCATGTGTATTGAGGTAGTCCTGGTCTATGCCCGCATCCCTCAGCGCATCGCGTGTCGCACAATATGCGTATTTGGCCTGCTCCGGCATGAAAACTCTCTGGGAACGGGACAGTTCCTTCTTCAAGTCCGGCACTATAAGCTTGGCCGTAAGGGCTGAACGGAAACCCATTTCCTTACGCTCGGGATCGAAGACGATTCCCGATTTGCCATTGTAGAGGGAATCCCTGACCTCGTCCAATGTCGTTCCGAGGCATGAATAAATTCCCATTCCGGTAATCACAACTCTATGCTGTTCCATAAATCTAATTGTTCAATATCGTGTCAATGTCTTTATACAATTTCTCGCGTTTCGCCCTGACGGATGCCAACTTGCCTGACGTGTCCAGCCTCCTGGCATTGACCCCGCGCAAAAGTTCCAGTCCCCAGCCGTAATAAGCCCATTCGAAGAGGCATAATGCAGGGAAAAGCGCAACATATATCACTGCCGCGAGCAAACTTGCCTTGGCCCATGTAATCAGGAAGGTTATCAAGCCCAGGACAGGGAATATGAGCAGGGCGTTCAATGCTATAAGGAAGGTTCCGGAGAACATTTCATCCTCTGCTTTCTTCCAGAAATGTCGCGGAATTATCCATGCCGGTATCGAAGGCCAGACGGCAAAAACGGCAAGCGGGACGAGAGCCACCATCACTATAGCATTGACAATCAATGTAATAATCGAAGGTGTCGCGTCGAGTTCGGTATCGGTCAATCCTTCCGCCTCCATTTCCTGTCGCAGCGCTGATGCCTCCGCATAAACTTCGGCCACGGCCTCAGGCCTGCTTTCCTTTGCCGAGGTCAATGCTGCCACGAGCGTCCTGTCGGACTGAAGTTTCTGGGGCAACTGGTCAGGGTCAAGGCCTGCCCGCTTCGCAAATTCCTGCCCGTATCTGCCCTGACGGATAAAGTCAATGGCATCGTAATTATCAATGTCATCCACAGACAGCATCATGCTCTTGATCTGCTCCCTGACAAGGGCATTTACATGCCTCTGCGCCGTGCGCGGCTTCATCTTGTACAGTTCGTAGAACGGCTTTATGGAAATCGGCGTTCCATATTCTATCAGCATGTCAGTACGGAGATAACGATATGCCGAATAATGGTTGCAGCTCGGAAGGATGAAGATTTCCTTCTCGAAGTTTCCCATTTCGGCGGCCTCAAATGCCATTTTAGTATAGCCGTATGAGAAGGTGCCCAAGAAATGCCTGGTCTGATGTCCCGCCTCCGGGTAGATAACCACAGTGTTTCCGTCGAGAAGCACCTTCTCGGAATCACGGAAGGTGGCGGCGTTGTTGTTCAACGCAGACTCTCCTTCCCAGGCGAGCCGGAAGGCCGGCAAAAGTCCGATTTTTCTCAGGAATTTGTCCACGAAAGGACCCAATGCGAATACGTCGGCCCTGACTATGAAATGTACTATACGGTCAGATATGGACAACAGGACTCCCAGAGCATCATTGAGGCTGTTCTGGTGGTCGGAGACAATAAGAAGAGGAGTGCCGTCAGACGGTACGTTCCCGGTGTTTATATAATGTACCCGTCTGTAATATACCTTTTCTACCAAAAACTTGACGTAAGCTTTGAATATCCGGTATAAGACAGGTATGTTCGTTTTCGCCATAATCAATCATCAAAAATTTCCCGACACGAATCTTGCAAATGTAGTTATTTTCCTATAAATGCCAAAAATGAAAAGGGTTGCCGGATTTGCAATGTTATTTTTAGAACATAAAATTTAACTTTTGTAAATTTATTTCATGATTTTACAAGTCCGTCTCGTTCTTATAGAGTATCTTTGCGGCCCTTTAACAGATAGACGTAGTTAATCTAAAACAATCGTGAACCGCACTCACGGATATAATATCGGCAAATTTGCAAGAACAGTTGTCCTTGCGATTGTCTGCGTGCTCCTGTCATTGACGGCAAGGGCGGGTGCGGTCATTACATCTGCGATGAGGGCGGAAATCGAGGCGGCAGACGGCATAGGCAAAAGTTCTGACAGCGTTTCGGTAAAGATTTACTACCGCTGGGACAACTTTGACATTGACACGACTTATCTCGGCAATGGCGCGAGCCTCAGGGAGATCGAGCGGATTTTCAGCCGGAGCCTGCGTCTTGTTGACAGTATCTACATCATTTCGAGCGCATCGCCGGAGGGAAATGTCCGATACAACGCGAGGCTCTCGGAAAACCGCGGACTGGCATTGAAAAGACAGATTGCAGGCATCTGGAACGATGGACGGATCGGGGACGTGACGATTTTTCCGCTGGGTTCCAATTTTCCGGAGTTTCTCGGCGCGCTGGAGGCGGATGACATGGTTCCGTTGAAGACTGAAATACTCAGGGAGTTCGCGAGCCGTCCGAAAGAGCATCCGGACACGGTTTATCGACGGATTATGAAGATGGACGGCGGCATGCCTTACATATATATAAAGAGGAATATCCTGCCGTATCTGAGGTATGCGGAAGTGACCATGTTTTCCAAGCATGATTTCCATCACGATTTCCCGCCTATGCCTGAAGTTCCGGGACTGGTTCCGGTCAATGCTGCAAGGCAGGAGTCTGAGGACATCTCGCTCGCGGAGCCTGCAGAGGAGTCCGGCAGCAAGCAAAGGAAGTATTGGTATCCGGTCCTCAAGACCAATCTGCTGTATGATGCAGTCACGGCACTGAACGCGGAAGTGGAATTCCCGATAACGAAGAAGTTTTCCATCCTTGTCGAGGACGTTTTCCCGTGGTGGAAATGGGGCACCAATGACAAGCAATATTGTTTCCAGCTGTGGACAATGGGCGTGGAACCGCGCTGGTGGTTCCGGAGGACTGACAAGAAGGACTGGCTGAGCGGGCATTTTGCCGGTGTCTATGCCATGGCGGGGAAATATGACCTCCAGTGGAAGACGAAGCCGTGTTACCAGGGCGAATACTGGTCCGCCGGTCTGACTTACGGTTATGCAATGCCGATCTGCAAATGGCTGAATATGGAGTTTTCCGTGTCGGCGGGCTATATAAGCAGTGATTACAGGCATTATCAGCCGGATGATGGCTACGACCATCTGTACCGCGACAAGTTCAAGGTGGGCAGGATGTCGTGGTTCGGCCCTACAAAACTGAAAGTTTCTCTTGTCCTGCCGCTGTGGAAGGACTCGCACAATAGATAATAATCAAGTTTTTAATACAGATCAATGTCAATGTTCCGTCACATACATGCTTCCGGAGGCAACGCTTTCTGCGCCGCCTGGCTGATGCTGTGCGTGTCCGTGTCCGCAGGCTGCCACAGGAGGCCGCTGGAGGACCCGGAATATCTGACGAAGGTCAATGTCGAGGTCAACATTGACAATATCCAAAATGTGACTTGCGACATTTACAATCCCAAGGTCCAGGCCCCGGTGATCAAGCCGGAGATGATGCATGTCATTTTCTTCGACAAGAAGGACAATGTCGCTGCCGAGACTTTCATCACGGATGTTACCACGGCCGAAAACGGGAGAAGAGTGATTTCCGGCGAGTTTTCCATAATTCCGGGAAGATACAAGATGCTGATTTATGACTACGGCACGGATGACACTCTCGTAAAGGATTATCATTCATGGGACAATGCTTGTGCCTATACGGACAAGGCTGCGTCCTATATAGCGAACCAGTATTCTTCCAAGGGTGAGGTCCCGGAGGTCCGTGTGGAGCCGGAGCATCTGGTTGTCGCCAGGAATTCCGATGAGCACATCCCCTATCATTTCGGCCTCTATACCATACATGCCGAGGCGCGTTCTGTGGTGGAGTCCTGGTATCTGCAGATAAAGGTTGACAGTCTTCAGTATGTCTCCGGAGCGCAGGCTCTGCTCCGCGGCATGTCCGGCTCGAATTTCATCGCCACTGACACCCGTGTCAATGTCCCTGAGACGTCGCTCTGGTTCAAGATGGTGAAGAGTGATGACGACGGCACGCCTGTCATCTGCGCGATATTCAACACCTTCGGGCACATCGGAGGTTCTGTCAATGACTTGGAGGTCACTTTCGACCTTACCAGGACTGACGGCAAGGTTTTCCGGCACACCTTCGATATTTCAGACCTGTTCCGGAGTGACAATGCCGTACTTCATCATTGGCTTCTCTTGGAAGAGACTATCAAGATCGACCCTCCCAAGACACCTGGCGGTTTTGATCCGATCATAGATGACTGGGATAATGAGCATAAGGAAATTGAAATCAAATAAACATATTAAATAATAAACATCATGAAAAAATTAATCGTACTTTTCTCTGCAGTTGCAGCCCTCGCTGCCTGCTCCAAGAATGAGGTAGTTCCTGCCGTTTCAGGCGAGAACGTGGAGATCTCTTACAAAGTTGCCCCAAGGACAAAGGCTGATCCTCAGACTTTCAACACTCACAATGTGTTCGCTTCTTGGGCTTATTATCTGCCTAATGGAAAGAGCTGGGATGCGAACCGGACAGAGGCAAAGGAATATATTTCCAGCTCTGAAATTTCGTTCAATGATGGAGTATGGAAAGACAAGAAAATTTCATACTACTGGCCAAATGGAGGTTCCCTCACATTCTTCGCGTATTCATTGAATCGAAACAATTTGGAACTTAAGCATGAGGAGACTGGTCACTCTTATCCTATTGAATGTCATAACGCGGACAACGCTTACGGAATTAATGCAACAATTGACTTAAAAGAAAATAAGAATTTGGACTTGCTTGTTGCCGAGATTGCCAAAGATAGGACACAGAATGAAAAGTTTTACAGTCTCAATGGTGTGCCAACACTTTTCAAGCACAAGTTCTCCAGAATACAGTTTGCCGTAAAGAAAAAAGAAGAATATACGGGTGCAACTATTACATTGAATTCAATCATATTCAATAACGTGGCATATGCTGGACACTACAGTCAGTTTAATAAAGAAGAGGGACACGATACATTCACACAGGATTACTGTAAAGAGGCAGACCTCAGAGGATCTATAGTCTATACAACAACTGATTTCGCAGTTACTTCTGCAACTGATTATGCTCCTGTCACAGAAACAGACGAGACAAACTATATCTACATGCCACAGGACTTCAAGAATGTAACAGAAGATAAAATTGCCACCATCGAAGTCAAATACACTGTAACAGACAAAGAGGGTATCTCCAAGACCTACACCAAAACGCTCAAGGTTAAAGATATTTTCGACAGTTGGAAAATCGGCAAGAGATATACTTTCAACCTCATCTTCTCTCTCAATGAAATCAACTGGGCTCCTGCCGTAGGTGACTGGGAAAATGAGATTAAAAACATCGATGTTGTACCTGGCGAGGTCAAACCGGCAGATGGCTCAATCTCTGCTGACGGCGACACAACAACAGACGAGCAGTGTTAATTATTGATTTTCGACATAGTTCGAAACATATCACAGAAAGCAGGGTGTTGAGCCCTGCTTTTTTCTTATCCATAAGACCTCCCCGTTATCTTCCAGTTTCACGAACGACACTGTAGTTAAGTAAGCATTAAAAAATAAGTTGGTAAAGATTTGTGAAGAATTTTCGAGGATAGATTTCTTTTCGAAGAAGGAGTGTACT
>FR890629.1 GCA_000435075.1 Bacteroides sp. CAG:770
CGTCGTGAGAGGCGTTTCATGATTACCCGACAAAACAATAATAGAGTGAGGCACTGAAAACCCCACCCTATTATTGTTTTGTACCATCTAAAACGTTCAAGCGGGACAAAACGTAGCTAAAACATTATTTCGTACCATTCAAAACGTTTAAACGGTACGGAATAACACGTGTAAACGGATTTGTTCCACTCATACGTTCAAACAGGACAAGCCGTAATGCGAGAACCATTATGTCCCACCTAAAACGTTTTCGCGGGACAAAACGCAGTTTGAAAACCATTATGTTCCGCCTAAAACGTTCAATCGGTACCATTTGCCACAGGAGACTAATTCCGTACCACTTAAAACGTTTAAGTGGTACGGAATGCCGAAACAATCATATTTTGTACTGCATAAAACGTTTTCGCAGGACAAAACTCGAACAAATTGTCGTCCACATCTCCCAACACATCAGGACAACCATACCGGCAATCGTCACCCATCCACAACCACATCCCTGACCTCAGCTACACGGCCATGTACACCCATCCGCCAGACCAAACGACAACGGAACGGCTCCACTGACATGGACACCGTTCCGCGTAAAATCGGAATCCAGAGGATTATTCGTGTAGATTCCCCCGTCTATCCCTGATGCGCAGGCCTGAGCAAATCCAGGACCACCTTCACAGGATTGAACGTATCCAGAGGAACCTCGACAAAACACGTATTCCAGTCACTCATCGAACCGTTCCACAAGCCAGGAAGCTCGAGAGCCTTGAGTTCACGTCCCTGGTAACTCTTGGAACTCATGAAACCGGCATCCTCATCCACGAAATCCAGAAGATTGAACTTATCACCCTTGTAATTCCTGATACAGCAGACAAGATCCACCGGATTGAAATGAGTAGCACGCGACAAGACATCACGGGAACTCTCATCATCCATATTGATCTGGACACTCTCCAGAATCTGAAGATTGGACGAACCATCCTTGCCGGCAATAATGAACGGACCACCGCCAGGCTCACCCTGGTTGCGGACCATACCGCAGGCACGGATAGGACGATCAAGCTTAGACCTGAGCAGGGCAACCCTCTCGGCAGGAGTACGCATGAGAGGAAGCTGGATACAAAGTTCACTGTCAAGGAACGACTCTATCTCGTCACAAAGACATTGACACTCATCAGAAGCGACGTCGGCTACAGCATCAAGTTTACGAAGATACCCGAAGATGATATCCCTCAATTCCAGACACTTGCCCATGAGGACCTTCTTGTAGCGAGCAGTCACACCCAGGAACCTGTCGTTGGAGACATTGTCAATGTTTTTGATGGAAACCAGTTCATCCTGAAGATTATTCAGGTTATAAATCAAAGCCCCGTGACCGGCCGGTCTGAACAAAAGACTGCCATCCTCCTTTCTGAAAGGCTTGTTCTCCATATCCACAGCCACGGTATCGGTAGCCTTATCCTGGAACGTGAACGAGATGTTGTACTTCACGCCATACTTCTTCTCATAAGCAGCATTGACCTCCTCCAAAGCAGCCTCGAAAAGCGGCTTGAACTCAGGAGAAATAGTGAACACGACATTGGCAGAACCATCGGCATTCCTCATATAATCCTGAGCCTCAACAAGATGCTCAGCAAAGGCAGTCCTGCACTCCCCGTCCGGATATCTGTGGAAACGGATTACGCCCTTAGGCTTCGAGCCATAGCCGAGCCCGCCGGCATTGAGGACCTTGTCGGCAACATCCTTGCGGTAATCCGCATTGTCCTCAGGCTGACCGAACATCTCCTCAGTATAGAATGCGAAATCCTTGATGCGGGCAGCAAGCTTGCCGACAGGAGAATCCGCGCCCGGATCAGAACCGTTTTCCAGAGCGGAAAGCCCTGCAAAAATATCCTTGAACATACGTGAAGCTGCTCCGGAAGCAGGCACGAACTTGCACTTTCCGGCCACAGAGGCATTGTCACAATAAGCGACAGCCTTGTCAGCCTCCTCCTCGCTCATCACCTTGATTCCGCGCTCTGGAGTCGCAGGTCCCACGATATCCATCCACGGAAATCCTATCTTGAAACGCTCTACCTGAGCCTCAACGGTCTTTACTGAAGAGCCACGCTCCTCAATAGCTTTAATGTCATCCTTACTAAACATATCTAGTCTATATAAACTTCTCTCCTGTAATTGTATTCACTCCTGAGCTTATCGAAATTCTCCGGATTCAGCCTCAACATGAAATCGTCAGTGAAAATCGGATAATTATACTGGAGCACCGACGCGATCTCCCCCTGGTTCAAGTCCTTGAGATCCAGCTTTACAGCCTCATTCTCAGGCAGATCCGTCTTCGGGAAGAACTCATAGAGTTCCGTAATCCCGAAATAATGAGCTACCGCCCTGACCGCTGCCGCAGTACCATTCTGCTTGCCCTGATACGAATATCCCGCAATATGAGGGGTCGCTATCGCCACCTTGTCCATTAGGTCAATGTCAATGTCAGGCTCATGATTCCATGTGTCAATGATAACCGGGCCCAGCTTCGGAATCGCAGCCTTGAGCGCATCATCGCACACGACTTCACCCCTTGCAGCATTGATAAAGAACGCACCCGGCTGCATCAGCGAGAAGAACTCGCTGTTAGCCATTCCCCTTGTCGTCTCGTCGAGCGGCACGTGGAGCGTGACAATCTGCGAATTCTGCAGCAGATACTCCAGGTCGCAAAACCCGAAAGACCCTTCTGCCTCCGCACGCGGCGGATCGCACTTGAGAATCTTGAAGCCCAAAGCACGTCCCATCCTCTCGATCAGGCTGCCCACATGGCCCACACCAATGATGCCGATTGTATCCCCCTGCAGGCTGATTGATTTTCTGGAAGCAAGACCGTAAAGAGCCGAGAAAACATACTCCATGACACCTCCGGCATTGCACCCGGGAGCATTGCGGACCACAATTCCCTTGGAATCGCAATATGGAAAGTCAATGTGGTCAGTTCCGATTGTAGCCGTAGCTATGAACTTCACCTTCGAGCCCTCAAGAAGATCGGCATTGCACTTCGTCCTGGTCCTGACCATCAGGACATCGGCATCCCTGACATCCTCCGGACCGATTTTGTCACCGGGAAGATAAGTCATATCCGCATACGGATCGAAGACTCCCTCCAAAAAAGGAATTGCCTTATCGGCAACTATTTTCAATCTCTTGTTACACATATCACCTTAAAACCAATGATTTTACAGGAGCGGTGCATCCGGTATTGCTGTAAAGCGGATCCGAAGTAACCACCCTGTTTATCTCCTCAATTATAGCATCCCTGTTGAAAAACAACTGGTTACGCACAACAGAGGATGATATCCCGCAAATGAGGACACCATCCTTCAGAAATTTCGACAAAGTATATGGGGCGGCGCCCGTGACCTTGTCCCATGCGGAAAGCACGAGATGAACATCCATGCCCGCGGACAGCCTCATCGCCTTCAGGAACAGAGGCATGATATTGTCCATCTGCATCGGCTCCTTGCGCTCCATGGAAATGCTCTTTCCCTTATATCTGCCCATTTTCTACCCTCCTGAAATTACCGCCTTCCGTCTCGAAATAAGCCCTGTCAGACGTAATGCTGTCCACAATGCCCGCAAGACGGACCTTGTTGCTGTCAGTAATGAAAATCTGTCCGAACTCATTGCCGGCCACCATAGCCAGCAGATTGGCGGTCCTGCTCATGTCAAGCTTGTCGAACACATCATCCAGCAGAAGCATAGGAGGCACGCCGAAACTCTCCTTCATGAGCTCATACTGGGCGAATTTGAGAGAAACCAGAAAAGACTTCTGCTGTCCCTGGGAACCGCAGCGGCGGATGGGATGACCGTTCATACCGAAAGTCAGGTCATCACGCTGAGGACCGGCGGAAGTATAGCCAAGAACCAGATCCTTGTTCCTCGCTGCCGCCAGAAGTTCTGTCAATGCCCCTGCCTCAAGGTCTGACTTGTAACCCACCACGACCTTTTCCCTGCCGCCTGAAAGGTCATGATAGAACTTCTCCACAACAGGCGAAAGACGCTCGGCAAAAGACTTGCGCTTCTCATATATGCGCGAGGCATAGACCGACATCCTCTCCTCCATGATTTCCAGAAGGGCCATGTCGGGCCGGTAATTCTTCAGAGCCGAATTACGCTGGCCAAGAAGCTTGTTATATTGCTGGACATCAGAGAGATACTCATTATCCATCTGAGAAAGGACCATATTCATGAACCGCCTCCTATCCTCCCCGGAATCACTCACCAGAGACACGTCGTCAGGAGAGACCATCACCACGGGCAGTTCGCCGATATGCTCAGAAATACGCTGGTACGGCTTGTCATCCCTGCGGAGCTTCTTCTCCCCCTTATGCATCACCTTGATAGAGAATCTGGAACGCAATGCACTCTGCATCAGATAGTTTCCCGAGATGGAAAAAGAATCGGCCCCATACCGGAAGTTATCCCGGTCCGATGACCTGAAAGCGCTCTTTGTCATTGAAAGATACCATACGGCATCGAGAAGATTGGTCTTTCCTTCCCCATTTCCGCCGGAGATACAATTTATATTGGCGGAGAACTCGAGTTCCGCCAGTGCAATGTTTCTATAGTCCTGAACTACAATTTTTTCCAGAATCGCCATTCCGCACAGATTAATGTCCTAGCAAAGATAACTCATTTCCATGACTTTTCCGAGCAGTTCACGAAATACAGACCGCCGCAACCGCAGACTGGCAGCCCTTCACAAAGCCCCCCGCCTGACAAATCTAAAAACACTAAAATCTTCACAAGGCCGCCAGTCTGACAAATCTAAAAACACTAAATTATCGTGGTTCCTGAGCACCGCATCCCGGAACGGCACCGAACACGTCGATAGCCTTCTGCCAAGGATAACGGTTGAAGTACATTGATACCGAAGAAGTCATAGTACCGGTCATATTCATACCCATTGCCGAACGGAAAGTGTTGGCAGCGGAATTAGGATCATACGAAGTAGTCTCCTTATATGAAACACTCAAGAATCCATTCAGGTAAGCCTCGTCGAGCCTGCCCTTGAAGAGAGCCGGATCAGTAAGAGACTCATTACCACCCACTTCGGCGATGGCATCCACATCGTCGAAATCATCCACATTCACTCTGGTAAGCATTCCGCCTCCAGGGATGGTAAGGTCGGTAATGCGGTTCAGGAAGAAGATATTGTTCTTAACCACATCGTGACGCTTGGCCTCGCGGTTCGCATCGCTGTCAATATGAGTCCTGTCAAGACCCGCGAAAATTGTCAGGCCGATGATATTGTTCTCCAGAGTACAGCTTGTACCCGGCTGGAACCTGAAACCGAAACCCTGAGACTGGAGATCCTTGGTATAAGACCATACGAAAAGGACGGTATTGTTGCGGAAATCAATCTTGGTAATGGCGTTAGGATCCGGGCCGCGGACATCCATCGTGGTGACACGGTTATTTATGAACGCGCAGTTGTCCACTGTCAATGAACCTTTCAGAAGGCCGCAGATGGTGGTATTCGGACCATTCACGAATGTGCAGTTGCGGATCAGGACATTGAGATTGTTCACCTTTCCGGCCACTCCGTCGAAATAGATGAAGTAAGTCTCCTGGGTATAGACCTCCTTGTTTTCAAGATTCGGACCGCCCTGTCCCTTGGAACCCTCACGCATCATGAACGGGGTCTCCACGCCCTCCGGCCAGCCTTCGCCGCGGAGATTGTAGCCGATGGCATTGCCCTTGTTGAACAGGAACCCGTCGATGACGAGAGAAGATGACGGCTTTTCAATGCTGCGGATCTGGATGGTTCCGCGCCCCTGCGAAGAACCGTTGGAATTCGCGTCAGGAGCAATCGTCGTAAGATGCTTGAGCACATCACGCTCAGAGAAATCCTCACTGTAGCCGCCCAAAATGACGAGAGGCTTGTCAATGATAATGTTGCCTCTGTTCATGAGGCCGAAATAATTGCCTTCGGCAACTCTGATTTCGGAACCGTCAGTAGCCAGGTCAATGGCTTTCTGAATGTTTTTCAATGCTGTTGAAGGACTGAGTCCGTCATTCTTGTTGGAGCCGCTGCGGGACACATAGTATGTCGGGCCCGAAGCTCGCGGAACAGCCGCACCTACGGATGCGGAACCTGCTTTTTCGACTGCCGTATTCATTTTCTCAGTGGTATTGTTCGCCGCATCCTTGAGTTTCTTCAAGAAACCCTGACCACTGGAAGGCGTCGTCAGAGCCAGAAGAGACGCCAGCAAGGCGACATTTCTAAAAATACTTTTCATAAACTACTCTTATTAGAAATAATAGTTGAGTGAGACACAGAAACCGATGTTCTCGGTACCATAGAGAACAGCGTGACTGCCTGGGCTCACGAGGTCATTGTACTGCTCCACCTTACCTGTCTTGGAAGAGAATCCCTCGAACTTGGTCCAGGTCTGAGGCTGGAAGGTAAACATCACCGGAGTGAATGTCATCGCGCCGGTAAGGGAGAGACGGCCTGTCATGAACCACTCCACACCCATATCGGCACTGACGCCGACACCGTGGATATAGCCGACATTGTAACGCTCGATAGGACGTGCATATGCGATTCCGAGATCCGCCTGGAAATCATTGAGAGTAGGATCTTTTCCGACAGCCGGACGCGCCATCGGCATCGTCGAAGGGACACGGTTCTCAGGAGTCATGGTGTTTCCGTAATTGAAACCGAGACTGCCGCCTGCAATAGAGTACGACACATTGAATCCCGCCATGAAACGGAGAGGGCCGGTACCCGCAAGATACTGGAATCCCAATGCGAGACTTCCGCTGTTGAGGTTGGACACCACGGCATCCACCACCTGGTTCCTGGAATCGGGATTGACAGTCTTGGCGAGGTCGTCATCCACATATTCACGATAGTCGATATGGCTTCCGTTAAGACCGACAGTCGCGCGGAACGCCCACTTGTCACTCAGAAAATATCTGAATCTGAATGCTGCCAGAGGGTCCTGGGAAAGGATGAACATCTGTTTCTTGGACCCGGCCATTCCTTCAATGAACTCGCCGGCGAAATCGCCATTGTCAGGCTGCATCTTCAGGCGGTATGAAAGAGTTGCAGGGTTGAAGGTGACACCGATGGACCAGTCGCCCCTCTTCGGTGAGAAACGGGGAGCCTTCCGGATGGTGCCCGTATAGGTCATCATTTCACCGGACTCGCCGCCGTTTCCCTGCGCCTTCGCGCCCATCGACATTAAAGTCAATGCCGCAAGGCTCATTATCAAGTATTTTTTCATCATATAGTCGATTTAAAGTTAGCTGCCGACTCCGGTGCCGCAAGCCCATGACTTGCGGACTGGAGGTGCAGAGATGTCATCACTACTGGACCAGGCCGGACTCACCATAATACGCAACAGGCTTCATATCCAGCTTGAAGTAAGCCGCTGTGCCGCAAGACAATGTCTTGGCGATATCAGCATGGAAATAAGCACTGGTCTCTACAGAGCCGCCTTTGTCCTTGCTGGTCTTGGCAGTACCCGATCCCCTGCATTCAACTCTCACCTCAAGAGTCTGTCCTACAGGACATCCGAGAGTGGTCTCGAAATAACCGTCCTGACGGACCTTGACAGTTTTGAGGGCGTATTCCACATTTCCCTTGTCATCTTTCTGTCCGTAGAAGATATTCACTGGCAACCCAACCTCTGCAGGAGAAGGGTCCGATCCCGTAGGAGCATATCTGACATGACCGCACACAATGCTCTTCACCGGGATATTCGCCTCGGTAAGGTCAGTCGGGTCAACGTGCTCACAGGACACGCATGCGGTTCCTGCCAATGAAGCGATAACCAGAAGTCCTGCAAGACCTTTCATCTTGGCGATGGATATTTTCCTGAATTCCTTGAGCATCGGTTCCAATGCGAGGGAAGCTTTGCGGGCACGCAATCCTGCCGCCTTGTTTCCTTTCTTCTCCTGTGCTGTAGCGTCGCGAAGCATAGACTCCGCCGCCTTCTTGATTTGTTTCAAAAGTTCTTCCATAATAAAGTGTGTATTAATTATTTATAACTGTCAAACTTTAATAATCCTTAAATATCGAATATCCCAAGTAACTTCCATATGAATCATGAGGGCAATTCGGATACCATTCCCACTTTGTTATAGTCCCATAACTAAGAGGATCCTTACTGGCACCTTCAAACCATATTGTGTGCCCCCTGTAATGCATGCTATAATTATCATCAACTACGTACAAATCACAGCCGGCGTGTCCATCTAGCCTGAACACATATCCATCATTAAAATTGATAGCCGAATCATCTGGTACACATGAACTCAAAGAATAATAGTAATGTCTTTTGCTTGATTGAGAACCATGCCAGTACGAACCCTTTATAGCACGTGACTGAACTTTCACATATAATCCAGGCTGATCTTTTCCTTTCGCAAACTTAAACAATGTACCTTCTTTTGCTGGAGTATATCGCCATTCCGCACCAGACTTGTTATCACCTTCTGTCCATCCGGATGAAGGATGCTTATAATACAGTTTTATGTTCTTATCTTTGAACACTGTATGCTCCCTGAACAAGAAGTACTTTTCCAAAACAGTTCCATAACCATCTTCTGCCTTCACATATACCCCCAGAGGATACCCCGTCATGGAATTGTAATTCGTCAGGCGAATAACTTTATACTTATCATAAGAATACAATAGTTCTGCCGTAAGTTTGGGGTCCGTCTGCCATGCACCCTTGTACGGACGGCTCTTTATGGTCCACATGCTGGACGGATAGGTATAATTGACGCCACTTCTGCCCTTAGATACCTTAAGCATCACATTGGCTTGATTTATAATATCAACTCGATCCTCCAGAGACCTAGAGCCTTTATAATAACTATCATACCAGAGTTCCGGGTTATTCTGTTCAGGAGTTACAACACTGTAACATATTTCGCTATCATCTTCGAAATGGAATTCTCCTGAAGAGACTTTGGCTTTCCGCACATTACCGTTCTCATCTGTAGCTGTGACTTCTACTGAGCCCTTCCGCTTTCCGGTAAGTATGAAGTAGTCAATCTTACATTTATAGTAGAGCTCAGACTCCCCAGTCTTCGGTCCTCTTCTTTGGACATCACAAATATCTTCGAGGTTAGTGATGTCAAATGAAACCCATCCCGATACGCTACGCACCTTATTCGAAGAACTGACAATACCAAACAAAGCAGTATGGCCGAAATCCACTCTACTCTTTCTGTCATCTTCCACCCTCAATTCATCCCCGGATGAAAAGACTCTAGGAGGCAGAACCTTCACATCACATGTCAACTTGTTTCCGGCATCATCCTCCACTATAACCTGATCAACATACTCCCGGACATATGAGCCTGAACGGGCTTGGTAGCTTGATCTGGAGCCGGTAGCCTGAGACATAGATCCACAATAGCCGTTTGATGCAACATCTCCGAGTTTGGACTTCCATTTTGCCTGAGGAAAAGAAACCGGCCTCTTTGTGTCTTTATTTATAAGTATCAAAGGTATCTGATACCTGTTGTCATATGTGGCACGAATTGATAATGTATTGGGCGCCACTCCATATACAGGTTTTGCACTAGTTCCTCCGACAATGCCCAGAACTGTTCCTGCCGGAAAAGTTGCCGGCTTGACAGACACCTTGAAACTTAATGAGTTCTTGCCGGTCAGATCGGTTGCAGTGATGATTGTTTCACCATACTCCGCCGTAGTCTTTATAGTTGCCTTGCCACCGACAGAACTTGTACCATAACCATCCGAAGTAATTTCCACAGTAGCTATCTTTTCATTACTGCTAGTCCACTTGGCACTGGTCTCCGGCCTAAGTTCCACATTCAGCTCTGCTGATCTGGACATAGGTTCCTCTGATTTCACAATCTTTTCCTCACCGACCTTGTAAATCGCGGTTTCAGATGTAAACGGTGTAACATCCCGTGAAACGGTGAATGTCTTCTTGTACTCCGTTCCAGAATCAGGATCCTTATACTTGACGGTAATATCCGATGTACCCGACTCTGCCCCTTCGGTCAACGCAATCACAGATTTCTTCACGAAGTATGGCACAACACAACACTCGATAGCCTTCGGATTCGAAGATGACACGGAAATGTCCTTATCAGTCAGTTTGCTCATGCCATATGGCTGAGGTATAACTATTATGTTACGCACACCGCTGAGAGCAATATCATTCAAGTCAAACGAATCTCCATCCTTCACATCGCATCGAGTAGGATTCCCCTGGATGTCCGCAGCAGACAAAGACTCCCTCTGCATTATAAAGACAGACTCTGAAGCATATACTTCAATTTCTTTTGTTCCGGATATGTTTTCAGAAGAAACGGTTATCTTAGTCTTACCTATTGAATTGGCTTTCACATAAGCTATACCTTTTTCGACAAACACTTCCGCAATGTCCTTATCGGCGACCTTCCAGTCGAGTGATGCGGCATTGGCATTTTCAGGCTCAACCGTGATATTGATAGGAGACGGCGCATCCATGTAAGCAAAAACCGTCTTCGGCACACCAAAACTGGTCACAGGCACTGCCGTAACAGTAACCTTGACACTGGCACTTACGCTCTCATATTTGGCATGTACGGTGGTTGTGCCGGGAGCATGGGCTTTCACGCGCCCGTTCTTCACGGTCGCAACGTTCTCGTCATCAGATGTCCACTCCAGAGCCACTTCGTATTCTGCTTCCGCAGGCACTGTAGAATATTTGATCAGTTCTGATTCACCCTGTATGATGGTCATCGTGCCGTTTTCAGGATGCGTGATGACAATCTCACGCAATTCGGAGCTCCCGCCCTTTTCTTTCTTACAGGAGATCGGAGATAACGATATCAGCACCATGGCAAGCGCCATGAGATATCGCATTGACTTGATTTTGAAATTTGCTATCATGGTCGATCAGTTTTATTTCGGGTTAATAATATAGTCTTGTTCCGCACCGTCGCAGGTCCCGGAAGAGAAACGTTTTTTCAGCAAAGACGGGATAAAAACGTTTTTGCAAAATTAAGCCTCCAAAGTACCTGAAACAATACGTAATTATACGTATTTTTACTACGTAGGTATGCCTACAACACTATAAAAAGCAGTTTTCGATTATCAGCAAAAAACGGCCTCCGATACACTCTGGTGGCACAAAACAAGCAAAAAACCACAAGGAAAGGCCTTGTTTCCTCCCAAAAATCACTATATTTGTCCCAGACCACACCGACCGGAATATGAAAAAAGCGGTTACCCTAATATTTTTGACCGTTCTTTCCGTGCTTAACCTGTCCGCAGCAGAGACAGATTCACTCTTCAGCAGATGGGAGGAAGCGACGGGAATGCACCGTATCCGACTCGGAAATGAACTTCTCTCCTTAGGATACGATGAAGGTCTTGTTTCCGAGAAAAAATCTTACGGCAGAAATCAGTCCATCGAATCAGAGGCACGCATATACGACATGATGTCATATTATTTCTACATAAATGACAAGTTCGACGATGCGCTGTCCACTGCCCTCATAGCACTTCCGCTCTGCGAGAAAAGCGGCGATGAACAGTTGTTGGGAGACTGCATAAACAACATCGGAATCTTCTATCAGAGGAAGGGGCTTTTCGGTCAGGCCATCACCTACATGGAGAGGGTATATAAACTGGACCTGAAGGCGAAGGACAAGAGCGGAATGAGTTCTACGATGAACAATCTCGCCACTCTCTATCTCGCTACAGGACAGCCTGAAACGGCTTTGAGCTACGTCCTTCCGGCAATAGAGATGGAGCGGGAACGCGGTGACAGGGAGAGACTTGCAATCCGTCTTGGACTTGCATCTGACATCTGGCTTGAAATGGGGCAGATCGAAAAGGCACTCTCATGCGTGGACGAGGCATACAAACTGGATCACGAAGACAAGCGCGAAGGAAAGGCTGCGATACGGCTTTCACAGAAAGCGGCGGTACTGATTGCGCTCGGCGAGGACATCGAAGCGGAGAAGTGTCTTATCGAGGCGATTCCGATTCTGGAGAAAAAGAACAACATCACTTCCATGGCCATCTGCTACAACCAGCTCGGGCAGCTCTATTATAAGGAGGAGCTTTACAAAATCGCGGAAAGGACTTACAGACAGGCTTATGAATATGCAAGCAAAGCCGGAAGTGACTACGTGAAGAAAAAGTCGCTGAGCGGTCTTTGGCTGTGCCAGAAGTACCTGGGCAAGCTGGAGGACGCGCTCCACACATTGGAAGAATATACCCAGCTTACTGAAAAGATTGCGGATGACCGTGCAGATTCGGCAGTGGAGGATTTCCGCGTGAGGTATGAGACCAAGGAGAAAGAGGAAAAGCTGATACACGAGCAGGAAATGTCGAAGGTCAGACTTGTCGTAGTCATCTGCCTGTCAGTATTTTCACTGTTGCTTTGCGTCCTTCTGGCATTGAGCTACCGTATGCTCAGGATCAGACGCCGCCAGGCGAAGATCCTCACAAAGAACCAGGAAGTGAAGAACAAGCTGCTTTCTCTCGTTCCCGCGATTTCGGACAACACCGAGTCGGAAAAGCTGAAGGAAATCGTCGATAACATCGAGACGATGGAAGATGTTCCGAAGATGACGAGCAGGGAGCTTGAAGTCGTGAAACTCTGCTGCGAGGGTCTGACATCGAAAGAGATAGCCGGGAAGCTGAATGTCTCCGTGCGTACCATAGACACTCACAAGAGCAACATATTCAAGAAACTCAGCATATCCAGCACTCTGGAGCTTGTCAAGTATGCTGTCAAGGCCGGAATCTATACTCCTCAGAATTAAAAGTTTCTGATTTTACAGGGTCGGGCGCAAAAAATCTTTGCTATGTTTACGTAATTTTTATAAATTTGCAATCTTGTAAAAACCGAAAGAATATAAAAACATAAAAAATATGGCAAACGAAACTCTTAAAGATCAGGAGAGACTGCAGCAGGAGCAGGTTGCAGAAAAGGTTTCTTCTGTAGAGAAATTCTTCAACGAAAACAAAAAAATCATCTGGGGATGTCTCGGAGCTATCATCGTTATCGGTGTGGCTGTTCTCTGCTATCACAAGTTCTACGCCCAGCCTAAGAAGGCAGAGGCTGCTGAGCAGATGTTCCCTGCAGAGGCTAATTTCCGTTCACAGAACTATGAGCTCGCACTTAACGGTGACGGCAACGTGCTCGGTTTCAGCCAGGTAATCGACGAATACGGTTCTTACGCAGGTGACGCCGCTTTCTTCTATGCAGGTGTCTGCGAGCTCCAGCTCGGCAAGTACGAGGAGGCTATCTCCTACCTGAACAAATACAACGGAAAGGATGAGATTCTCAAGGCCAGGGCCATCGCCTGCAAGGGTGATGCTTTCGCCGGACTCGAGAAATATAAAGATGCCGTTTCTTGCTACGAGAAAGCTGCAAAGGTTGCTGACAACATGTTCGCTGCCGCTTATCTTCTCAAGGCAGGTGTAGCTTGCGAAGAGCTCGGCGACAATGCCAAGGCACTTTCTTTCTACAAGACCATCAAGGATCAGTATCCGCAGTCAATGGAAGGATACGATATCGACAAATATATCAGCAGAATCGAGAACAAATAAGATTATGGGAAGAGCTTTTGAGTTCAGAAAAGAGAGAAAGATGAAGCGTTGGGGCCACATGGCCAAGACCTTCACCAAAATCGGAAAGGAAATTACTATCGCCGTAAAACAGGGCGGTCCTGATGTAATCGGCAACCCTCGTCTCCGTGCGCTCATCGCAGAGGCAAGAAACGAGAACATGCCTAAGGACAATATCGAGAGAGCCATCAAGAAGGCTACCGACAAGTCACTCGGTGATTTCAAGGAGGTTACCTTCGAAGGATACGGTCCGTTCGGTGTCGCATTCCTTGTAGAGACTGCTACAGACAACAATACCAGAACAGTTGCCAATGTCCGCAGCTATTTCACAAAGTGCGGAGGTACGCTCGGAACCAGCGGTAGCGTAAGCTTCATGTTCGACCACAAGTGCGTATTCAGAATCAAGGATCAGGAAGGTCTTGACATCGATGAACTCCAGCTTGCACTTTGCGACTACGACGATGATCCTGAGGTATTTGTCGAGGAGCAGGAGGACGAGGACGAGAACATCACCAAGAACATCGTCATCTACGGTGCATACGAGTCTTATGGCGGAATCCAGAAGTTCATCGAGGACAATGGCTACGAGCTCGTTTCCGGAGGCTTCGAAAGAATTCCTAACACAGAACTTAAGGATGTTACTCCAGAGCAGCGCGAGACATTGAACAAACTCACCGATCTCCTCGAGAACGATGACGACGTTACAAACGTTTACAGCTTGATGAAACCTGCAGAGGAATAATTCTTCTGAAAGAAATACGCAAAGAAAGGCTGACCGCATCGACGGCCAGCCTTTCTTTGCGTATTTACCAAGTATTACTTGATGGTTTTCAGATACTTGAGCGTCTGTTCCTTACGTTCTTTCATACGTATGCGCCAGATAAGTTCCTGTACAGAAACAGCCTTATAGGAATCGCCTGCAGAAGTGATGCACTGGAGAGCGGCGGCAGCGCCCTTCTTTCCGGAAAAATCACTCCACGCATAGACGCAGACCAGATCATGGGACAAACCCTCATTGACAGCTTTCATTCTTGCCGCAATCTCGGCAGGAGTACCCTGACCTGGCTCAGATGAGCCGTTCCAAAGCGAATAAGCCGCTGATATCACAGGAATGTCATATCCTTCCTTATTGGCAAACCACATGATGTTTCCGTGACCGCCGTTGTATGGAGAATACTGGATGACCACGATTCCCTCCAGCTGGTCATTGGCATTGATAAAAGCCTTATACGCCTCTTTTGCGGCATCGGAATTGACATCATGCGCCATAAGGTGAAGGACCTTGAGGCGATGGGCTTTCATGCTCGCAGCCGTGCGCTCCGCAAGGAGTTCGAGTCCGGCCTTCCTGTCTGACTTGGTGGCGTAATCATCCACGTAGAAATATCCGCCGCCGAAACATTCCATCAATGTGCTGTTGTCAGCCTGCTTGGAGAACAGATAATCCTCCTGAACCGGAGCCAACTGTTCCAGAGCCTGAGAGCAGATTCCGAAGCTCATCCTGGCCGGAATCACCGATGAAACTGAATAGAAATCTTTGTCGAAACCATTCATGATCCATTGATAGTTGTCACCATCACTCAGGAAGAATGACACATAATGGGCAGATGCGGAATAATTTATCTTCCTCGGATTTATAATCTTGGCAAGAGCGGGAGCATGAGAAACTGCACCGGCTGATGTCATTCCGTGGTTGCTGCTCCAGTCTGCGGCAAGCATAAGACGGCCATGTGCAGACACAGGCGAGACGAAGACATCTTCGCCGGAAGCGGACTCCCAACCAAGTACAGAGGCACCCGGAGCAAGCCATGCAAGAATCTCGTTCATTATTCCCGTATTGACTCCGCCTGTGGAAGTGCCGTTCTTCCTGTTCAGATTCAGGACAAACAGATTGTTCTTGACCGCATATTCACGGAGTTCACCAGTCTGGACAGGCATAAGGACAAGAGCCTTGTTGCTGCATCTGTCCTTAAATTCATGCCATGCGTCCTCTGTGGTCTTATCCGTGGCGTCGTAAGTTATGGTAAGCCCGATGTTGTCGAAATATTCCCGGTCTCTTACATCCACGATAACTGAATTGTAAACATGGGAAGCGACAGTAGCCACGACTGCACTTTCAGGATTTCTCTCCACGTCAGTCAGGACATAACCGTCGATAAGATCTCTGACATTGACCTTCGTTCCTTCCCAATCTCCGTACACCTTGGACAATAGTTCGACTCCGGTCTGCCTTCCGATTTCCGGTCCGAGTGTAGCCTTGACACGGGAGTATGAATCCTGCGAGTTCTCCAGCCAGATACCGATATCCGTCTTTCCCTGCTCGAGCGCCCGGTTCACGAGACCTGCAAGTGACTGACACAGAAGATGGTACTGAAGACCACGAGTATTCTCGGAAAGTCCAAGGTCATTGCGGTCTCCCCTGTCAATGACATCCACGCACGTCCAATGTGCCTTAGGCACACGCGAAGAAACCGGCATGTTGAACCACGTATTGTCAGTATTCTTGTCATAGATATCCTCATATGCCACAGCGTCTGAGGAGGATTCAGGAACAGTTACGTCAATGTTGCCCGGCAGGTCAGTGTTGTCGTCGCCTCCTGTTTCACCACCGATAATCGGACCGGTATCAGGCTCCCCTCCTGAACATGAACAGGAGAGGAACACTGCCGATGCTGCAAACAGTGCAGCCATGAAATTTTGTTTATTTTTCATTTTCTGAAGAAAAAGAATATGGACGGTCGGAAGTTGCTGTACCACGTGAGGATACAGGGGCATTGCACATGTCGAAAGAGATAGTTGCGCCATCCGACAACTCTTTATATGTGAGCC
>FR890630.1 GCA_000435075.1 Bacteroides sp. CAG:770
AATCGGGCAGACATAAGATGGAAAGAGTATGAAGTCGATACACTGTTTCCATTGAAACAATCATCAGACATAGGACAGTAAAGCTCACGCGCATTTTTTGCGATAATGAAAAAATATTTATCTTTACGGGCGGACATTGGTCTGGGGAATGTGAAAAATCATTGAATGACAATTAATTGATATTATTATGATACTTACTACAACACCGACCGTTGAAGGTCACAGCATCAGGGAATACCGCGGTATTGTCTGCGGGGAAGTCGTTGCCGGCGTCAATTTCATCAGGGACTTCACCGCAAGCATCCGGAACGTCATCGGCGGCCGTTCGGGCTCATACGAAAACGAATTGATCAAGGCCAGGGAAAATGCATTGAAAGAAATGTCGGACCGCGCGAGAGAACTTGGTGCCAATGCTGTCGTCGGCATTGACATAGATTATGAGGCTCTGGGCGCGGACAACGGAATGTTGATGGCGACAGCCTTCGGAACCGCGGTTGTGATAGATTGACAGAATAAACCCCTCATATTCGATTGAATGTGAGGGGTTTTAGGACTTATAAGTCTTCGAGTATTACCCTTATGTGAATATCGTCTCCCGGGTCGGAATCCTTGCAGCTCCAGAACTCCGTGGCCGGCAGTCCCGGAATACCCCTCACCGTGCATGCAATCTTTCCGTCGGCATTGATAATGTAAGACAGGACCTCATTCGTCTTGTCATCATCTTTATACAGGACGAATCCCTCTCTGTCGCTGGAGGCACCGAAGATCCACATGAGGAACATGCTTCCGGCATCGAAATCTGTCGATTCATATTCCTCATAAGAAGAAAACTCGAAAGGATATTTCTTGTCCGAATACCTTACCTGACACGTTCCGTCACTGTTGATATTGATGCGTGCATCCACGAGCAGACTGTCAGAATCATTTTCAGTGCGCATCTTTCTGAAGGGGATGGAGTATTCATAACCCTTGCCGCAGTCGTAAATGCCTGTCAATGTGTAAATTGGACTCCAGTCGCCGTCGCCTCTCTTTATGTATATGCTGCCGAGCGATGCTGTCAACGGAATACCAATCATGAAGTCATTGTCATTGCACTTGAGGTAGATGAAATTTCCGTCTGCCTTCACCTGCTTATACTCGTTCCAGACCTCATGCCTTTCAGCTGGACGATACTCGTACCAGTCCATGCCGTCCCTCACGAAATAGCCGCCTTTATAGCAATAGATGTCCTTTGCAAAATCAGGTAGATAATCATAGATTTCGCTTGTGGTATATATCTGGGTCCAGTCTTCTCCTGGTTTGGCATAGAAGAAATTGGCTGAAGCCGTTTTCGGGACACTCACACTGCAGGCGGAATTCTTGATGTTGAAGAAATTGGCCTCCTCATTATACTGCTCGTAAGAAGCCCAGACACCTGTCTTGTAATCAGGACGATACTCCTCCCAATGCGAACCGTTTCTCAGAAAATAACCTCCGTCATAAGAGTAGAGGCCTGTTTGGCCGAATGCCGGAATCAATGTCGGGAGTAATGCCAGTATGCTCACCAGAAGAAATCGATATTTCATAATATTTTCTATTTGAAGTTCCCTCAACAAAACTTGCAAATATATCAATTTATGAGAGAATAATCAACAGTTTTTTTGTCAATGCTACCGGATATGCCGTATGCCGGAATCACTGTCTCGGCATGTCTGCAAGTCGTGGTGTTTCGTTTTCTGGTAGCAATTACGTATGAAAAACAGCGAAATTACGTAAAATTACGTATTTGCTTGGCTGTTGATACTCAGTACCTTTGGCGTGTTCACTTTCTTTCAGCCGTCATTGGCATTGACAAGGTTGAAATATTATATAACAATTTTAAAACAAGAACACTATGAAACGAGTATTATCAATCCTTCTGCTGGCATTGACAATTCCCGTATTGGTGAATTGCAAGAAGGACAAGCATCCTTCAGAAGCCAAAGGCCTCAGCATAACTCCTGCTGTCGTGGAAATATCGGATGGGGAACAATTGCAGCTCGAAGTCAAGACGAGTCCGGAGAATGCTTCGGACCGCGATGATATTCTGGCATCCGTTGTCTGGAAATCAAAAGACGAATCAGTCGTTACAGTTGACAATAAAGGTTTGTTGACAGGAATGCTGGGCGGAGAGACCACGGTTACTGCATCAACTCCTGACGGAAGTCTTTCGGCAAGCTGTAAAGTGACCGTGAAGATGGTACTTACTGATGACAAGGATGTTACTGCTTATTTTGACCCTTATTTTGCGCATGCTCTAAGTCTTTGCGGGGCAATCAAGGATCCCGAAAAGATTACTTATGCGGATGTGAAAGACGTTACGGAAGCATTCATACCTACATCCTGGAAATCCAGACTCCAATCTGTCAGAGGACTGGAATTGATGCCTGCCCTGAAAGATCTTTCTGTAATGGGTTGCGTAAACCTCACCGAACTGAACGTAAGTAACTGTACGAAACTCGAGTCTCTCGTGGCAGATGAAACCAAGTTGACGACCTTGGATTTGAGCAATTGCCCGCTGCTGCATTCTTTTTCTGCGGAGAAGAGCCAATTGTCCCAGATTACATGGGGAGAGAAGAATGAATTGACTGAAGTGTATTTGAATGAAAATGCCCTGAAGGTTGCCGATATGGGGTCTATGCCTAAACTGGAATACTTGAATCTCGAGCGTAATGAAATTGAAGAACTCCACTTGGAAGGGTGCCCGAAGTTGAAGCATTTATTTGTTTCTTACAATAAACTGAAGAGTGTTGATGTCTCCGGATGTCCGGAAATCGAATTGCGCAGTCCTTACTATAATCCTGGAGAAAATGGAGTCTTCAAAGTCTATCACCCGTCTATTACCACGCACTACGGCATGACCAGTTGGCTGATGACACCTGGAGATGAAAGCAGCAGGGTAACCATGATGTTGTATTGTGAGAATGCCCCTAGAATCAAGACTCAGCCACAGAGTGTTACGGTGTCCTCTGGTGAACAGTTCTCGCTTGAGGTCGAAATGGAGTCTGATACTGGAAACCTGCAATATCTTTGGTTTCTGGGAGGAGAATCTGAGTCGCAGGACGGGTTGAAAACTTTCGGTTTGTATCCGTTGGAAGATCAGTCGTCATCCGACATGGAAGTAAGTGGCAGCAATACAAATGAATTGAAAATGACAATCCGGTACAATAAGTCAGACATAGATCCGAATGCCAGTAATTATTCCTTCGTTTGCTACATTTATGATACGGACAAGAAGACTGTGACATACTCGGCTCCAGCTAGTTTAACTTTCAAGTAGCATAGATATAGTAATCTTCAAAAAATAACCTGCCTCATCTTAAGGAATCTTTTCGGTCTATATCTGTTTTCTCATCAGTCGTGTACATCCAGTACACTCCTTCTTCGAAAACAGATCTATCCTCGAAAATCTTCTCCTAATCTGAGGTAGGTTATTTTTTTCACGTTACTTACAAGCTTGGAACCCGCAAATGAAAACCGCCCTCGCAATATATTCGCGGGGCGGTTTTCGATTAATCGGCTTCCTGATTTATTCGGTGTCGACAAGTCTGCCTATTGAACGGAATCTGTCAATGATATAGCGGATGCGCAGTTCATAAGAAGACTCCGTCGTCTTGATGATCTTCTTGTCCGTGTCTTCAAGGAACGGCAGGAAAGCCATGTTGTCTATGACCTTGCCGTCCGTGTCTCGATGTGACAGCCCGAGAGTCACGAGAGTGAGGGAACTGATATGGAGCTCCGGCCACATGGTGCCGTCTTTCTCGGTAACGCGGATGATGCCTTCTCCCTTTCCGGTGTTCTCTACCGTATATTTTCTGGCGAGGGATTCGACCATGTAATAATTCTTGTCGTCCTTGTCGAGTTTGGACTTCAAAGCGAAATTGATTGTCGAATTCGCACTGTTGAACCGGATTACAAGATCCTCTGAACCGCTTCCCACTTCATCCGGAAGCAGAGTCCACCAGTCGCCGGAAAGCATAACGTCTGATTTTGAGCAGGAGTTCAGGAACATTGCTGAAACGAATGTCAGAATGATTAAAAAGATTTTTTTCATAATATAATATTTTGGGTTGATTATTTCGGCGCGTGAATCAATGTTCGGGCAAAGGAACGGAATAATATCTGATAAATAAATAAGTAAAATTACGTATATCAGCCGTTTCTTTACCTACGTGAAGGTGGTATTTCGTTCGTTTCGTCGTCCCGGTATATTGGACCAAGGTTTGTACATCAATGCATAATAATTGTGATTGGCCACGATATTTGAAGATATGATTGACATGTCATCAAATCTCTCTAACTTTGCATTGACATAAATCAAAAGAGACATATGGGCAAGAAACCGAACAGGGCAGTCCAATATAAGATTGCAAACGAGAAGTTCCTCGAGACCAAGGCGCAGGAGGAAGGCGTGAAAGTGTTGGAAAGCGGAATTATAATGCGTCAGCTTGAAGTAGGAACCGGAGACAAGTTCCCGACATTGAACAGCATAGTATTCGTGAACTATACAGGCAAACTGATAGACGGAACTGTCTTCGATACGACTGAGGGAGAGCCGCTTCCGGCATGTTTCCGGGTCCGCGAACTGATAGTCGGCTGGCAGGCGGCGCTTACAAGAATGCACGCCGGCGACAAATATGAAGTCACCATCCCTGCCAAATACGGGTACGGGTCAATGAAAATGGATGACATACCAGCGCACAGTACACTGATATTCACACTGGAATTGCTGAAGATACAGTAACTCAAGTTTCTCGAGTAAGATAACTTGCGAATCTTGAGTACAGTAACTACTGGTTGCGTATCTTGTTTCCGAGAATAAATCCGAAGATACCGGTCAGAATAATACCGATTGTGGTCTGCACTACATTGAGCATGTCCACGAGCGGAGATACATCACGCAATATGTCCGAATCCATGCCCGCCATGTTCTTCAGGCTGACTGCAAGAGCCTGACTGTATTCCAGAAGAGAGACATTCGATGTGAACGCCCATGCGAAAATGAAGACAGTAAGAATATAAGTCATTATCATCCTGAACATTGACTCACCGAAGCCGAAGAATATGTCAGAGAAATAATTGACTATAATACTCCATGTATTGACAATCTTCCGTCCGATGCTGACCCTTGGGTTGGCGTAATCCGAAATCATCCTGCGGCGTTCCATCCTGCGTCCGCGGACATAGGCCCAGTTTCCGTCCGCGATATACCCTTTGCCTGACCAGAGAGCATTGAAATTCTTGAACAGTTCCTCGGCTTCCAGCCAGCGTCCCTTGATCGCTCCTTCAGGACTCCAGTCGGACTGGCGGTTCAGGTCGTTCTTCCTGTCCACGGTCCCCAAGTCGTGCCAGTCACAGAGGAATTTCCTGTATGCTTTTTTGTCCTGCTGGAGCAGACGCCCGTCCTTGAGATTGTCCTTGCGTATTACCGCAGAGTCCCCGAAAGATATTATGAGAAGCTACACATAAGGCGT
>FR890631.1 GCA_000435075.1 Bacteroides sp. CAG:770
TCATTAACACAACATAATTTTCTACGCAGCATAAGAGGTGTTATGTTGTGCACAACATAACAAGTCAATGTTGCCCTTTGCCCACCAGAAGTCTTCGATCAGGAACAGTCCGCAGTCCTGCTCTGCTGAGGCAATCTGCTTCCATTCGCCCGGGGTGGCGTCTCCGTTGGCATTGAAAGTTTCCATATCGGTAAACATGGCCTCCACTGCCACTGTCCTTGTGTTTTCCGTGTAGTTCTCAGGGACATTGACCTCGAAAGTCTTGGTCGGTTTCTCGATTTTCACTGCCTCCTGCGCCTCTCCGCCGATGACGAGGCGGTATTGCCACGTGAGGAATACTTCGATGTTGGATTTCGTGAGGGTATCGACTTTGACATTGACTTTGAATGTCCCTCCGTTGAATGAAATCTTTTCCGGCAGTTCGTTGTTTTCGTACTGGCTGATGATATAGTCAGTCTTTACTGGCTCTTCGTCTTTTTTGCATGAGAGAAGAGCGACCGGGATGGTCGCGCAGACCATTAGTTTGAGAATGTTTGAGTTCATAAGCTATAATGGTTTTCCCAAATATACGTTTTTTGTGGAAAAATTCTCAAAAAAAATTAATTAACTCAAGTTTAGCACTAACGTTCAGCAAGTTTGACAACTTGCTAAACTTGAGTAACTAACTTCATTATAGCTTTATCTGAATCACTGGCCTCCCAGCCTGCTGAAATATGTCAGGACCTCCTCCCAGGTCTTGAACGGCTCCTCCCCGAAATGAAGCACCGTCCCCATAAAATCGTCGGAATTCAGCCTCTCAGGATACCTGTCGATGAGATAATCTCCCAGCAGCATGTCCTTCCTGTTGCATATGACTACCCTGTTCCACGCAGGAACGCCGATGCATTTCTCCACCCATCGGGTCAATGCCGGGATGCGCTCAGGTTCATTGAAATCATTCGTGATGAGAACGTAGGGCGAATAGTTTCTTGTCAATGCCGCAAAGGCCTTGACAGCGCTGCCGTATGGCTCCATCTCATCAATGCTCTTGCCTCTTGAGACCCCGTTCCTGAGGTCGAGCAGAACATCTGTCAATGCTATGAACATCACCGGCTTGCTCCTCTTCTCCTGCTTGTCATCGATTCTTTCAATGACAGGAAGCACAGAGTGGAGCAATACGCTGTCGTCCATATAATGCTCGCCTTCGAAATGGATGGCATTGGCATAGTACTTTCTGAAAACATCGAATGTTCCGGTGACGAAATTGTCCTGTGTTCCGAACATTCCATAGACGTGGTCGCGTTCATCGGTCATTTCTCCGAAAGACGACGGGTCGGCGGCATTGTCAGTCATGTTTTCAAAGCAGTGTGAAGATACCTCCCTGAATGACTCCAGAAGCCCTTTCGTTACCAGAAACGAGGTCTGTCCGTCGCGTCTGGGGTTGTGGAATTCCTGACGCCCCAAACCGTTGTTCTTCTGGAGAGTGTCGGCGAGGAAAAATGCCGGATTGAAAAGAATCCTGTCGAAACCGCGCAATAGCTCGGCATACATTCCGCCCATCGAGGCTCCGATGATGAGGTCGGGATTCTCTTTGGCACACAGGTCATTGAGAAATGTCAATGCTTCTTGGGGTTCTACCGGAATGTCCGGGGCGATGATTCTTGTTTCCGGAAGCAGGGTAGTCATTGCCCTGACTGTGCCGTTCTGTCCGCTTGAAGCAAATCCGTGAAGGTAAAGTATTGTCTTGCCTGCCATTATGTCAGGCCTGGCGTATTCGTAAAGTTCCATTTTATATTTGTGATTGAATCTTGTCCGATTTCCTGAAATAGACTACGCATCCGCTTGTGAGGATGGCGCACAAGACGAACATGACGCCTGTCATTGTGAATATGTTGCCCAGTCCGATGATTACAGGTATGATTCCTCCGAATGACTGTCCGATGGCTCCGAGCAGTGCGGAAGCCACTCCCGCATTGTCCCTTCCCGCATCCATGGCCGCGACATTGGCAGTGGTGGAAACGATGCCGACCATGAGCATGAGTATGAAGACGATGGCTTCATATATCCAGAATCCGCATCCGATGACGAAGGCGGCCAGCATTGCTGCTGAAAGGATGACCAGCCCGATGGTTCCGAATGCTATCGCGATGTCCCTTGTCTTGAATAAAGGTATTATGGCAGAGGCGATTGCGAAGGTCAATGCGTTGAATCCGAATACTATGCTGAACTGAAGTGTTGTTAGTCCGTAATGATCCTGTATGATGAATGGGGCGGATGCAAGGTTGGTGAACAGCAGCGCCATGGAGAACATATATATAAGTACGTACAGCAGGTACTTCCTGTTTTTCAGGACATTCAGGAATCCGTCGGCCATTGCCTTGCCTGAAGATTCGTTCATCATGCTGAGATTCTTGAATGAGAGACATTCCGTCATGCGGAATGCGCCTATCAGAAGGACGATAGCGAGGACGATGAGGCTCCAGAAGATTCCGCGCCAGCCTCCTATCAATGCTATGAGGCCTCCGACGATAGGCGCTGCAACTGTAGCGATGCCATTGACCGCGGCTATGATTGACATCATTGACGTCAATTCACGTCCTCTGTATCTGTCTGCCGCGATACTTCTGGAGAGTACCACGCCTCCTGCTCCTGAGATTCCCTGGAAAAGACGCATCACCACGAATTGATGTATATCTGCTGCGAAGATGCAGCCAGCAGTGGTGATTATGAAGAGTAACATGGCGCATATCAATGGTTTACGCCGCCCGTATTTGTCGCTTATAGGTCCAAATACGAGTTGTCCTGCCGCCAGACCGACCAGTCCGGTCGTCAGTCCTAGCTGTACCAATGCTGTAGAACATCCGAACCATTTTTCCATTGCCGGCAGAACTGGCAGGTACATGTCCATGACGAAAGGGCCGAAAGCGCTCAGCGCTCCCAAGAAAATAATGATGAAGACCCTCCTTTCAAGCTGTCTGTCTTTTTCTTCCATGATAAGCGTTTTCCTGTGCAAAAGTAAGAAATACTCCTGAATATTTTATCTTTGCATCAGTAAGATTAGTATACGTATGAAAAAAATCGTCATTGCATGCGATTCCTATAAGGGTTGTCTGTCTTCTTCGGAAGTGTCAGACGCTGTAGCTGAAGGCGTGTCCGAGGTATATCCTGACTGTGAAGTGGTGCGTCTTGCCGTGGCTGACGGAGGAGAGGGTACGGTTGAGGCCTTGGTCGATACTCTTGGCGGACGTCTGGAGTGGGCTGAGGTTTCGGACCCGTTGGGACGGCCTGTACGAGCTGCATATGGCGTGGCAGGGGACCTGGCCATTATTGAGTCTGCCGCTGCCTGCGGCCTTGCACTATTGACGAAGGACGAACGCAATCCATTGATTGCCACTACGAAAGGACTTGGATAACTGATATTGGCAGCTGTTGACAAAGGTTGCAGGAGATTTCTCATAGGACTTGGCGGAAGTGCCACCAATGACGGTGGAATGGGAATGATAGGTGCGGAAGGATTTCTCGAAAAGACAAGAGGACTTCAATTCACTATTGCCTGTGACGTGGATACTCCATATATAGGAAGGAATGGAGCAAGTCGGGTTTTCGGTCCTCAGAAAGGTGCTTCCGTACAGGATGTGGAGGTTCTGGAGGAAAGACTGCGCGGATATGCATTGAAAATATTAGAAGATACTGGCATTGACGTAAGCGATATGCCTGGTGCCGGTGCTGCCGGTGGTCTCGGAGGAGCTTTCCGGGCATATCTTGGCGCGGAACTGAAGCGGGGCGTGGACCTGGTTCTGGACCAGATAGGTTTCGATTCTGTGATTGCCGGGGCAGACCTTGTCATAACAGGCGAAGGGTGTTCCGATTATCAGACATTGAAAGGAAAAACGGCTGTGGGTGTGCTGGAAAGGGCTGAGCGCCTGAATATTCCGGTGGCTCTGGTAAGCGGGGCTGTACGGGATGAGAAGATGCTGAGAGACAGAGGCTTCCGTATTGTCTGGGCTGTAACTCCGCCTGCCATGAGTCTGGAAGAAGCGATGCGCCCTGAGACTGCCAAACATCTTGTGGCCGTTGCCACGCGAAACATTTTGCATCAATTTTGCATCTATTATCGGGTTCTGCACATGCGGAACCATTGATTTTAACTATTAAGAATTATGATGAAGAAAATTATGTCGCTTTGTGCGCTGGTTTGCGTACTGGCATGTTCGGCATCCTGCAAAAAGGACAGTCCCGAAAACAATGGTTGGAAGGAGATACCATCAGAGATAATTACCGCCGAGAGCGGAAATGCAGTGATTACTGTCAATGCAGTGCCGGTGCAAGTCGGCAATGCGAAACTTTCAGCCACTTCTGGCAATGCCGCCACATTGACATTGAACAATATCATTCCGGGTTATAACAAGGTGGAAATGGATGTTGACCTGAAATCTGCCGGCAAAGGTGAATGGACATTCAGTGGAAACACTTCTCTGGTAGCCAGCCCGTCAATGATTTCGCTGTTATCGACAACTGCCCGTCCGGCAATCTATGAGATTACATCTGAAGGCAAGATTACCTCTGAGGGAAAAATTACTATTACAGCATCTTCCAGGGTTTCTGATGCGGCGCAGGCTGGTTTGGCCGGAACATGGAAACTTCTCCGCACCGTCGCTCCCGGAAGCAACATGCTCCCGTCAGCTTATCCTATGCAGGTGACCTGGACAGCCGGCGGAAATTATGCCGCTTCCGCAGCCAAACTCTCGATGGCTCTGAGCCTTTTGGGAAGTGTCAATGTTGCAGACAGTTTCAATAGCATGACATTCCACGAAGACGGAAATATCACAGCAGAGTACTGGGAGTCTGACTCTGACGATGAAGGCGGTTTCCAGATGCCTGATGTCCAGACACTTCTGAAAGCGCTCATCGGACCTGACGGAAAGTATCATTTCAATGCTACCTCGCACACCGAGTGGCTCTCTCTTCCGAAGGCCAATCTGGCTTTCTGGTATGCGCAGGACTATTTCTATATGGTTCCTAACGTGGCTGCTCTTGCAGGTGACGATGAAAATGCCGATTTCATGACGAGAGCCAATCTTCCTTCAGGAGACTCAAGTCTTTCAGATATTCTGGACCTCCTCAATGACCTCAAGGAACTTGGCGTGGATGTAAAGGCCCTGATGCCTCAGATTCAGCAGATTATGAAGAGCGGTTTCAGATTCAAGTATTCACAGGAGAACGGTGCGCTCGAACTTTATGCAGACAAGGAAATGTGCGATCCTATCATCAATGCCTTCCTCCCTGCTCTTCCTAAGCTGGATGAACTTCTTGCAGGTATGGCAGACAATCCTGACATTTCAGCCGAAGAAAAGGCTCAGCTTGCTGCCATCATGCAGCTTATGAAAGCATTCGGACTCGAGAAGCCGTCTGACTTCGTTCCTCTCTGGCAAAACACCCAGACATTCAGGATTTCAATCAATCTTGTCAAAGCCTAAGTTTTTAAGATAGCCGTCTTGCCCGTGATGTGCAGTGGACAACTGATACATCACGGGCAAGTTTTGTAATTGAGGGGATAAGTGTAAAACAAAATTGATTACCTTTACATACTTAATCATTTACTCATGAAAAGGAACCTTTTATTTTTATTTGCGTTCTTGATGGCTTGCGGCGTTTCATTTGCCCAGCAATGGGCTCCGGCCGGAGAGAACATCCGTACAAGGTGGGCTTCTGAGGTGAATCCCCGGGAATGCCATACCGAATATCCCAGGCCGCAGATGGCTCGTAGGCAATGGCAGAATCTCAATGGACTTTGGGATTACGCCATCAGTTCTGAAGATGCCGTTTCAATGCCGGAAAACGCTGACGGTCAGATTTTGGTGCCGTTTTGCATAGAATCTTCACTTTCAGGCGTCTGCAAACGCATTGGTGAGGACCAGATTCTTTGGTACAGGACAAAGCTCGTGAAGCCTGCCAAGTGGGATGGAAAGAGAATCCTCCTTCACTTCGATGCGGTCGATTGGCGTGCGGATATATTCATTGACGGGAAACAGATAGCGTCCCACACCGGAGGCTTTACTGCTTTTGCCGTAGATGTGACTGATTATCTGAGCGATACCCCTGCTGAACTGATAGTGAAGGTATGGGATCCGACGGATGACCCTGATTATTCGATTCCACGTGGAAAACAGGTTTCTGATCCGAGCGGCATATGGTACACACCTGTTACCGGTATCTGGCAGAGTGTATGGATGGAACCTGTCAATGCTGATGCACATATCGAAGACTACAATGTCGAAACTGATATTGCTACAGGAGAAATCTCCGTTACCGCGGTGTGTCATGGTGCTGTAGATGGGGACAGGATTCGGGTAGATATCCTCCGCCCAAAGATAGGCTACGATACAGAAAAACCAGGCTGGAGCATCTTCCGCAAGGGACGTCAGACAGTTGCTGCAGGCGAGACTGCTACGATAAAGGTCCGGAACCCTAAATTCTGGAGCCCTGACAAGCCGTATCTCTATGGAGTCAAAATATCATTGATAAGAAACGGAAAAGTCATTGACAAAATTCAGGGATATACCGCTATGCGCAAGATCTCAGAGCAGATTGGCTCCGACGGGGTCAAGAGGCTTGCGCTGAATGACGAGATTCTTTTCCAGTTCGGACCTCTCGACCAGGGATGGTGGCCGGACGGACTCTATACCGCGCCGAGTGTTGAGGCGCTCACGTGGGATATCAAGGCGACCAAAGATTTGGGCTTCAATATGATACGCAAGCATATCAAAGTCGAGCCGGCACAGTGGTATTATGCATGTGACCGTCTCGGAATGCTGGTATGGCAGGATATGCCAAGTATCGGATGCTACAATAGCCCTGAACAGTGGGGGCAGGGGGAAGACTGCTATGGCGCCGGTACTGATTACTGGGCACGTAATGAGTCGAATATGACCAACTATTATAAGGAGTGGGGTGAAATCATTACCCAGCTTAAGAAGTTTCAGTCCATTGTCGTTTGGGTTCCTTTCAATGAAGCGTGGGGTCAGTTCGACACTAAGGAAGTGGTCGATTTCACCAGAAAAATGGATCCTTCCCGTCTTGTCAATGCTGCCTCGGGCGGAAACTGGATACAGGGTGCAGGCGATATCCTGGACACACATACCTACCCGAATCCGGCGATGCGTATCCTTGACACCGCTATGGTCAATGTACTCGGCGAATATGGCGGCATAGGTCGTCCAATCGATGGCCATACGTGGGATATCGGTCGCAAATGGGGTTATATCCAGTATGATACGGAAAAGAAGGTTACTGATACATATTGTCTGTATGCCCGTGACCTTATCGACATCAAGCAGAGGGATATGTGTGCGGCTGCAGTCTATACTCAGACGACTGACGTTGAGGGAGAGGTTAATGGTTTGTACACATACGACCGTGAAGTCCTGAAAGTGGATGCGGCTCGTGTGAGAGAAGCCAATGAGGCTGTCATCAATGCTACTCTGGAGGCTCCTGTGCCAATAGTACGCCCATCAGCGTTCCATTATAAGGATGAGTCCGCGGGTGTTCGGGGTCATATGAATCTATATACCTTGCGCAATGGAGATATCACGATGCAGGTGACGGATTTCGGTGCTCGTGTCATCAGTCTTTTCGCTCCTGACAGAGACGGCAACATTGACGATATCATAGTTGGCTATGGTGATGGGGAAAGATATGTCCACAATTCCGGTGAACGTTTCCTTGGTGCTACAGTAGGCCGGGTAGCCAATCGTATCGGCGGCGGCAGATTCACGCTTGATGGTGTTACATATAATCTTCCGAAGAACAACAACGGCCAGACTCTTCATGGTGGACTTCTCGGAGTGGATATGGTCATGTGGTCACTGAAGGAGCGGACTGACTCTTCAGTAACTCTCACATACACAGCACCTGACGGTCAGGATGGCTTTCCTGGTAACCTCAGCATTGACATTACCTATACCATTACTCATGACAATGGTCTTGATATAAGATATAGTGCCAGGACCGACAAGGCCACGCCGGTAAATCTCTCAAATCATGCGTTCTATAACTTGCACGGCAGCAGGGGTGGTTCCATCTTGGATCATGTGGTGACTATCAATGCAGATTCCATCACTCCTGTCGATAAGGTGCTCATTCCTACTGGCGAGCATATGCCTGTGGCCGGAACTCCATTCGATTTCCGTGAGCCGCATGCAATCGGAGAAAGAATCGCTGAAAATCACCCTCAGTTGCTCACGGGAGGCGGATATGACCACAACTGGGAACTCAATGTCCCATCTGATGGAAGTCTGCATAGCGTATGTTCAGTATATGACCCTTCTACCGGACGTCTCATGGAAATACTGACTGATCAGCCTGGACTTCAGTTCTATAGCGGAAACTTTTTCGACGGTTCTTACTGCGGTAAGGTTGAAGGCCAGCCGATAGGTCACCGTGAGGCTTTGGCATTGGAAACCCAGAAATGGCCGGATTCCATAAACCATCCGGAGTTCACTGATACCGTTCTTCGTCCAGGGGACGTTTATACTCAGCATACCGTCTATAAATTCTCCGTGAAATAGTTTTGTCCGCCGACGCATATTGCCCGGCATAGAAATTACCTTATATGATTTGCGTCCCTCCCTATATTCCGGGTCGGGACGCAAATTTTGCATGGTAATGGGGAGACCACAGTGTTCTGCTGTTCCGTGCTTTTGTTGGTAAGCGTCTCCAGAGTTACGTCTTGACGGACTATTGTTATCTTCAATCGTCTCCGGCGTTATGTCTTCTGTCGGGACGGTGCCACATCAGTTTTTGCAATGATTTGATTCATATAGAGTTATGAAATTGGATGTGGATTAGTGTCCAAAAAATCATCGGAAATCCACACTTGAAATAAACTATACTTGATTATCAATGTGTTACAGAGGGGGGCCGTGGCGTCGTCCCGCCTGATGGAATTCGTCCTTTCCTTTAGCCTGGAAACATCTTCTGCTGAAAGCCCTGTGGCCTGCGTGATAATCTCGCAAGATGCCCCGAGCCGTATAAGATTCATGGCAATCTTATATTGTCCCTCTTTGAGACCCTCTTCTTTGCCCACTTTATGACCTTCAGCACGTCCTTCCTCACGCCCTTCTTCTCGTCCTTCCTCTCTCCCGGTCTCACGCGCGTACTCAATCTGATTGTATGTGTCCCGTTCCGTATTCATGGCTTTAATGTAATTGGTTCTGTCCTCGTCGTCAAGCTGGGCGAGCTCCGCAACATCTTAGGAATCAATCCGGTCTAATTCGGAAATCTCCTTTTCTGTCAGACCTGTCAGCTCTGAAATTGTCTCAATGGCAATTCCTTTTTCCAACATTTTCATAGCAATGTCACAACTTTTCTGTTTTGCGCCTTCCTCTCTCCCGGTCTCACGCGCGTACTCAATCTGATTGTATGTGTCC
>FR890632.1:0-24264 GCA_000435075.1 Bacteroides sp. CAG:770
TCCGTATGCTGCCAGAATGAAGGCAATGCTGATATTTGCGTTTTTCCCGCTCGTTGTGCTTTTAGCTCAGCCGCTTGGGCGCATATCTCCTTGGTTCCCGGTCATTCTTATCGGCATAGGTTGTGCTGCACACCAGTCCTGGTCTGCCAATATCTTTTCTACAGTAGGTGATATGTTTCCGAAATCCTGCATTGCGACTGTGACAGGAATCGGCGGAATGGCCGGCGGTCTCGGATCAATGCTTATGCAGAAAGTTGCAGGAGAACTCTTCGTCTATTCAGCTGCGACGGATATGACTTTCCTCGGTTTCCGTGGAATGCCGGCCGGCTATTTCATCATCTTTTGTGTCTGTGCAACCTCATACCTCATCGGTTGGGTGATAATGAAGACACTTGTTCCTAAATATAAAGTAATCACATTGTAAATTGTAAGAAGTATGATAAAAAAGTGTTTGGCAATTCTCTCAATGCTGATATTTTCTTTCGCAATGGCGTCTGAAGGAATTGCTGGAGGAAAAGAAAATGTCAAAGTCATTGCGAATAAAGTTGCAGAATGGCAAATTGCAAATTTTGGCGATAATTCATATGTGAGATATGATCGTCACCCATTGCATTGGGCTAACGGTGCATTGTATCGTGGAATGTTGGAATGGGCACAAAAAACAGGATTTGAACCGGCAGAGAAATTTGTATATGATATTGGAAAAAAGATGGACTGGAGAATGGCCAAGAGAATGTATCATGCAGATGATATATGTGTGGGTCAATCATTCCTGATGCTTTATGATAAATATAAGGATGAGGCAATGCTGAAGCCTGTTAAAGAAAGAGCAGATTCAGTGATAGAGTTCAGATCGGATGCAGACCTCAATTTTAAGACAAAGAGAGCCTTGGACAGGTGGTCATGGTGCGATGCATTGTTTATGGCACCTCCAGTGTATGCTGAACTTAGCCGTATAACTGGTGACAGGAAGTATCTTGACTTTATGGAAGAAGAGTTCCTTTCATCCACAAATTATCTGTTCGACAATATTCAGAATCTATATTTTAGAGATTCAAGATTTTTTGGTCAGAAGGAAGAGAATGGTGCTGATGTGTTCTGGGGTCGAGGAAATGGATGGTGCTATGCAGGACTTACTTTCCTTCTCGAGACTGTGCCTGTAACAGACCCGATGTATGCGTATTTTAAAAGTCTTTATCTTAAGATGACGGAAGCTGTGTTGGCGACTCAAGATGAAAATGGTTCTTGGCATGCAAGTCTTCTGGCACCTCTACAGTATTCTTCTCCTGAAAACAGTGCATCTGGTTTTATGACTTATGGATTGGCCTGGGGTGTAAATCACGGAATTCTCAAAGGAAAGACATATAGAAAGGCTGCTCTCAAGGGGTGGAATGCTCTTTGCTCATATGTTAGTGAAGATGGAAAACTGCAATATGTCCAACTGGTTGCAGGCTCTCCTGAAAAAATTGAAAAGGATATGACCGAGGTCTATGGCGTCGGAGCATTCCTTTTGGCTGCTTCAGAAATAATTGACTTCTAAAATAATATAGTTATGAAAATGAATTCAGAAATTCGCTATGCCTCTTCTCCAGAGGAGGTCAAGCGTTATGATACTGCGCAGTTGCGTTCAAATTATCTTATTGAGAATGTGTTTTCTGCTGATGAGGTGAATCTTACCTACACTATGCATGACAGGATGATCGCCGGGGGCATAATGCCTGTGAATGAAGCAGTAGAACTTAAGCCGATGGATATTCTGCGTTCAGAATTCTTTTTGGAGCGGAGGGAGATGGGCATTTTCAATGTCGGGGGGCCCGGTGTCGTTACTGCAGAAGATGTAGAGTATAAGATGGATTATAAAGAGGCGTTATATCTCGGACGGGGACGGAGAAGAATAACGTTCAAAAGCATTGACCCGACTAATCCTGCAAAGTTTTATTTCTGTTCAGCCAATGCTCACGCTACCTATCCTGATCATCTTACGACTCGTGAGAATGCCGTGAAGATGGAACTTGGCTCATTGGAGGCAAGCAATCATAGAATAATTAACAGGATGCTGGTCAAGGAGGTGGTTCAGACGTGCCAACTCCAGATGGGAATGACTGAATTGAAGCCGGGTAGTACTTGGAATACAATGCCTGCACATACGCACAACCGTAGAATGGAAGTCTATTTCTATTTTGAATTGCCGGAAGACCAGGCTGTTTGTCACTTTATGGGCGAACCTGACGAAACAAGACACATATGGATGAAAAATGGCCAGGCCGTGATTTCTCCTGAATGGAGCATTCATTCAGCATGTGCTACAAGTAACTATACATTCATCTGGGCGATGTGTGGAGAAAATCTGGATTATGACGATATGGATGTTTGCCCAGTTTCAGAATTGAGATAATTGTTATATAAAATTCCTACATCATCAAGCCCCGATAACTGTTTGTCGGGGCTTTTGACGTTCTTTACCATGTATTCCTGTCCGTCTTTGATCTATTAGGTGTTGGCTGAACGGTATTCTTTAGGTGTCATGTCTGTGGCCTCCTGGAAAACTGCAACTGTCGCCGGACACGATAGCTTTTTTTGATCCGTTTTTTTTGCAAAAGCTTTTACAAATGTGATTAAACCCTTGAATTTGTAGAAAATTTACAAAATTTGGGTAATTATGCTGCTTAAAATTGAATTAGAGAACTTTGTCTCCATAAAGATGCGTCCGGAAAATCAAACATCCTCAAGGCAATCAATTTTTGCTGCAGGATGGTTCTTGATTCTCACCTGAACAATGAAGGCACGGTGTTCAATTTTATGCCGTTCAAGTTCGATGGATATGACGCAAAGCCAAGTGAGTTCCTTATCGATTTCGTTTGCTCCGGGATTGAGTATGAGTATTCTTTTGCATTGACCAGAACCGAAGTGCTTCGGGAGAGCCTGTACTACTATCCCAATGGAAAGCGGGCAAAAGTATTCACTCGCGACGAGAATGCGGAAGAAGTCTACTCGTTCTCTCCAGGTATAATTGTGAAACCTAAGGATGTTGCAATCAATACCGGAAAAAAGAATCTGTTCCTCAGCAGGGCCAGTTCAATGAACCGTGAATTGCCTCAGGAATTGTACAGATACTTTCTGAATACTTTTCTTCTGGGACTTGTTGATTTGAACAGTGTCTCTGTAGAAGAAAATATCAATGCATATAAGAAAGTCATATTAAAAGCGCTATCCATCTGTGATACTGACATTTGCGACATAAAGGTCAGGCACGAACAAGTTCCGGCGCCAATCATGTCATCCCCGGCCTCTCCGGAATTGAATTTCAGAATGATTGACATCCTCAGGTTTCAGACGATACACAAAAGGGCTCCGAATGTCGTTTTTGACCTTGATGTCGAGGAGTCCAATGGCACGAGAAAGTTGTTCCAGATTCTTTTGAGACTTCTTGACGTTGTCAGGAACGGTAAATCGTTGATGATGGATGAGTTTGACATGGGACTTCATACACGTCTGGCGGATTTTATCATTGACCTTATTCATGCATCTGAAAATTCCCAACTGTTGTTCACGTCGCACAATACTAATCTGATTGACATGAAACGTCTGAGGAAAGATCAGGTCGTATTCGTCAATAAATTGGATGACGGATCGACTGAGGTCTATTCTCTGTATGATTATAAGGATTTCAGAGACAATATGGATGCTGAGAAAGGATACATCCAGGGGCGTTTTGATGCGGTTCCGTTTGTAGATTCAACTGTCATGAACTTGAAGCAACTTCTGGAGGACTGATTTGGCAAAGCAACGTACGGCATCTCCGTCACGAACGATGAAGCCTGTGTTCCTGATATTCTGCGAGGGAGAAACGGAGGCGGCTTATCTGGATTATCTTAAACAGGCATATCGTTCTCCGATAAGGATTGTCCCCAAGATAGAGGGAGATAGTATTTCGCAGAGATTGATTGATGTCAGGAAGAAGGAATTGAAAATATCGAAGACCGACAAGATTCTCGTCTTTCTCATGTATGATATGGATGTACCTGTCGTCAATGAAAGAATAAAAGACTGTAGGGCGTACAAATTGCTCAGCAATCCGGCCATTGAGTTTTGGTTTCTTCTCCATGGAAAGGATTGGAGGACAAAAATTTCAACTGCGGAAGCCTATAGCGAATTGTTGAAAAATCTTGACAATCCCTCATCCGGTATTTTCAATTTGATTCTGGCATTGGAAAAAAGCTTGAGATAACGAGGGCTATCAGGCAGAATTTTTGTCTTCGTTTTCCAAATCGACAATTTGAGTGCGAAACGATGTAATGAGGAAGAGTAGGGGGAAAATTGCTTAATAATTAAATAGTTAAGGCGGAGCATTATTACAATGGACCGCCTTTCCTGATTTTTTCAAAAGACTTGTCCGCTTCTTTATTTCTGATTTGATATTCTTTCCAACCGTGATGTGATGCCCTGCTTATACGTTTCCTTGCACTCGTCATCCAAAAACGACATGTCAATCATGTCGTGGAATTTCGGTAGGAGTTTTCTGTACTTTTCTAGCATATTGTCAAATACCTTGGGTGCAATACCTGAAAGTGTCATGGCACTGACGAAATCGCTTTTCTTTAACCGCTTCTTCCGACCATTGAGTGTGAGTGCCATTTCTTCGGTGTCTTTAGGATTCACCATTGAGACATTCAGGAGGTCGTATGCTGGGGTTAGAAACCACTTTCCTTTTGGTGCATACAGCGAGAAGTTCTTCAGATGCATATCATTGTTTCCTACCAGCCAACTGAAGAATACTTGTTCATAGAAATCGGTCAGATCCAAAAGTGGCACATATGAATATTTGGCGATTACCTTGGCAATCTGTTCATACGAACTCTTGTACTTGTATTCCGTCTGTCTCTCTGTAAGCTGGCACATGTCCTCCATCGGAATCTTACTTCCGTCTGATGTCCGGTCTATCCTTTTGGTCAGGTATCCCAATGTGCCATCTTGAAGTCGTATTAGAGAATGGGGCGCAACCTTTATCTTTGCTATTTCGGCCAAATGCATTGTCAAGTCTTCATTTTCGGGAAGATTCTTGTATGTCTGGGTCTGTGGCTTGAAGATATAATCGCCCCAAAGTCCTACTATGGTGAGTCTTCTTGACCCTTCATGCCTGTCGAGATGGAGAGACAATTTCGCCTGAACTCCGGTCAATGTTGTCTGCGACTTTATCACCTGAGCAGCCAGAGTGTCCAAATCATTGAGTGAATAGGGCAATTCCGGTGCATTCTGCATTCCGAAGAATTTCTTGGCACAGCCTTTATGGAAATCCACTTCTCCGTACACAAGCTCCTTATAGCAATATAGACATTTACTCATCGCTTTTCTCATTTACAGGTACGACACTTACCGCTCCGATGCAGTCTTTGCAACAGAGTAGGAGCAGGGACATCCTGTCCAATGAACTGATGTCCGTATTCCTTAAAGCCACATCAAGCAGCCATCCTTCAGGAATGAGACCATCGAAGAATGGAAACAGAATTTTGGATTGATAAGGCTTCTCAGAGAGTGGCAGTGTAAGACTCACTGGATCTGAGCCCTTATTGTCTAAATATTCCTTATTGTAGTGGAATTCATAACCGGATTCTGTTTCAGTAAGAATACCGGCAAGGTGGTCCTTAAAGTAAATCTCAGCTTTTCTCATTCAATTCATCTGTTCTTACCGGTGCGAGCTCGTAGCCGAACATTGCAAGCACCTGATTTACCTTATCCATCCTGAGCGTCGGTTTTCCTTGCTCAAGTTGACGCACGAAATTAAGTCCGACACCGCATTTCAGGGCGAGGTCTTCCTGTGTCAATCCATACTCCTTGCGGAGGGATTTGAGTTTTGCAGACAATAGTGTCTTCATAATATAATTACATCCTATCGGATGCAAATATAGTAAACTTTTATGAAATTATATTACATCGAATGTGAAATTCTCCTCCGATCTAAAATTACATCATTTCGAATATAGAAATGCGCCATTATAGGATGTCGGTCCTTTTACGGAACAGACCGGCTAGAAATCGCCGGAAACATGACGTGGTTAGGTAAGTTTAAGTATCAGCTGTATGTAAATCGGCAACCGCAGTTGCCGATTTATCCTCAACAATCAAGAATGTATTATAGAATCTTCTCTATATGACATTGCGGCACGTGCTCCTTCCAAAAAGTCACATATACATGATTCCACGGCATCATCATGTTCCTCTGGATTCTCGATTATCCCCTGCGCATATTCTCTTGCCTGCTCAAGAAGTTCCGGATACATTTGACAGAACTCCTCAAAGTTTAAGTTCTGATTATTCATATCTCAATACGTTATTTGGTTAAAAACTCTTCATAAAGAATATCGACAATTATATCTATGTTCATCCTAATTTGCTCGTACGCATCGATTTTTACCATATCTTTAATGATAATATTGCATAATTGTATATCATCCTTCTCATTGTTTGCGTCTGGATTTACCTTAACATAATGCCTGATATCATCATTGATCTTGCGGGTGCAAAATGGCCATTGCGCCATTAGAAATTCATACTCGCATCTTGACCAGAACTGATATTTTGCGAATACATCTACCCATTCCCTTAGCTGGGGCTTTGTCGTGACGGGTATTTTCTTATACTTCTCATCTCTTCCAAATGGTCTAATCTTCCACTCTCGCCTAAAATAGGGCAAGATGTCGTATTCCTCATACGTTTTCTTATTAATGTCCATCAACAAGACCTTGAATTCTTTATTCTCCATAAATCAATTGTTTTATTGTGCAGCCATATACATGGCCTTGATTAATGATATGATTTTCTTGTTCAGATTACTGTTGAACACTCTCTGCTCCGACTTGTCTACGGATTCATGAGCATCTCTATGTTCCTTAAGGAAATCCTCCATCACATCATCGTACATGGCCTTGACAAGTCTACCGAAATCTCGGGGAATCTTCACCTCGCCAATGTGACTGATGACGTTGGCAAGGCGATTTTCATTCACATAAGGTTCGATCAAAAATAGAAGTTCCTTAAGTTCTTTACTGTATCCGATACTTTGCTCCAATTGTTTATTGCGTCTTTTCACACTCTTCTTCTCCGCAAATTTCTCATTCTTACTCTTGATCAATGCTCTGCTGCCAGTCCGTAGGTGTTGTGGAACAACAGGCCTTATAACAATACCTTCACAGATATTATCCGCTATTGCAGGCAATCCCAGCCACTCGGGAATCTTGGATTGGAACTGATTTGAATGCTTTAGACACTCATCTAAAGTCCCTAAAAACAAACTTTTGGCATAGAAGAAGCCCTCGGACTCAAACAAAGCATTAGCTTCATCTACTGAGAGATAGCTGCTGCCATTCTCAGTAAGGACATAGATGTCAAATCCATAGAATTCATGTTTCGGAGTATAGAATACTCCCTTCTGGATTACAGTAAGTCGACCAACATGTTGAACATCCGGATGTGGATATGCGCCACCGAACAGTTCCCCGAAAATTGAGATCGACTTTACACCCTCATGTGTCCGGCACAATCTTCTGAAGAGCGAGAGCACTTTATCGTGATACCGCTCAAGAATCTCATGATAATCATAAAAGTTCTCATCTTCTGCCAGAATTGATGTCCTTTTTGCGAACTTGACATCATGCCCATCGCAAAGGAAACTTGTATTAGTACCATGTACCTTCTCCTGAACAACCCACTTGACATCAGATGAAACTTGCTCTCTCACGTCATTCACATAGTCTTTATAAAACGAGTTCTCAATGGAACTATATTTCTTAAACTCAATCATAATGCGAATAGTATTTCTTTTAAACAATCGGCCCTTGCAAGCCTTCAATATTTTCCCTTGGATAAGCTTAACCGTGGCAAAGATATAGAACAAATACCAATTGTAAAATATTGATTTTCAATTACTTTTTCACTATTTACATAGTATGTTAACTAATTACGTTACAGTATTATGTATTATTATATAATATATATTAATTATATATATTACGTCACATTACAATGAGATGAGAAAACAGGATTTCGCTGTTCTCTTCTGCGCATTCTATTGCCCTGTCCAGCGATTCAATAGCCACTCGGCGGGACGCAGCCACGCCTTATTTTTGGAGGCATTGATTATCAATGTATCATAAAATGCAGCGTGGAAACGCGACCAAAAAAATCCTGCGTTTCCACGCTATATCTAAAATGGTGTCTGATTATCAGTGAGTTACAAAACGCTCCGTGGCCGCGTCCCGCCAACGCTAACATTGGTTTTGTAAAAGAAACTCTTCCGCCGCCCTGTCAGAGCTCATCTGCGACTGTCGCCTTCGTATAGACCCTTCCGCTGCTGACGCACGAAATTAAGTCCGACACCGCATTTCATGGAGAGGTCTTCCTGTGCCATTCCACGTTAGAATCTGATGTGATGGACGAATTCCTTCTTTGACGGAACGAGCGGCTCGGACTTCAGGCCTATCTTCTTGAAGTCAATCTCTTTAAGGTCAATGCATCTGATGCCTCCATCATACATGGAGCGATAATAGAACTTCAAACCTGACATGTCGGTGACACAGGTGCATTGGGTTGCAGATGGGATGTCAGCCGGCGTTTCGTCAACCGGGAACTGCGCTCCGATCGGAATCTCCATTGAGCCGAGAATGTGAAATGCCGTGAACACGGACCCCTCTGCGTCAGGCTTCTGCGGCGCGGTGCTCTGGAAGAAGGCCGCGCGTACAAACCTTGAAGGCGGGGTGAAATCCCCCGGGAGACCAATCATCGCGCTTCCGCCGCCGAAAGATGAAAGGGACATATTTCCAATCGTATGTGGCTCGGTGCGGCCTGGCAGGAGGTTTACATAGTTATTGAGATTGGTGAGCTGCCAGTCGAAGGATGGAGAGTTGGTCAGTACACCCAGATTGTTTTCATAGAAAATGCACTTTCCGTCGATGATCTCCAGCACGATCTGGCGGCCTGACGGCTCGGCGAACCTCCAATGTACGGTCGAGGAACGTGGATCGAATCCATGGATATGTACCCTTGCGATCTCGGCCTTGACCTCATCGACGGTGGCGCAGCGCCCGAGAATGTAGGAGACCAGCTGGAAATCAGATATGTTGGTCTCATAATTCGCTTCTGAATACTCCTCGTACTTTCCGTAGTCAGGGAAATAGAAGAGGCCGGCGGAGAGGCCTTTCTCATTCATGCCCTCCATCATCAGCTCGTCCTGGACCACCGAGACGCCAACGTAACCATATTCATTGGTAAAACTTCTGCCAGTCCCTCCTCCTGGGATGAAGGATTTCCATCTGTGTCCGCGAGGTACGACAACCCAACGGCAGTCATTGTCGGAGGCTGCCCACTCGATCGTGCGCGCCACTACAGTGCTTCCGTCCTTGGCTTTGAGGGTGATGCCTGTGCAGGCATAGCAGTTCTGGAATGATGCCATCAAGGCCGCTGCGGCCAGAATGATGGCGGTAAGAATCGATAAATGTTTCATAAATCATGTGGTTAAAATACGTGTAAATACCAGAGCGCTAACCTGGTATTTACCAGTAGGTTCATAAAAAGAACGGCCCGCAAATTGCGAGCCGTTCTTCCCATATTCATTAAAGTAACCTTCAAAAAAACCTGCCTCATTTTAAGAAATCTTTTCGGTCTATATCTTTTTTCTCATCAGTCATATGCCACCGACACACTCCTTCTTCGGAAATAGATCTATCCTCGAAAATCTTCTCCTAATCTGGGGCAGGTTATTTTTTTACGTTACTAAGTCGCAAAAACGAGATAAAAGTTAACAAGTTTTCGCTAATTTTGGACCGGTAAATTATAGAATCAATGAAAAATCCGGACAAGATATTGGTGCGTGGCGCAAGGGTACACAACCTGAAGAACATAAATGTAGATATTCCGCTTGGGAAAATCGTGGGAATTGCCGGTGTGTCGGGATCGGGAAAGTCCTCGCTGGCCCTCGGCGTTCTGTACTCAGAAGGCTCAAGGCGTTATCTTGAGTCACTTTCGACCTATACGAGAAGAAGAATGACACAGGCGGCAAAGGCCAATGTCGATGAGGTACTTTATGTTCCGGCGGCTCTTGCCCTGCACCAGAGACCTGGTATACCGGGCATACGCAGTACCTTCGGTACAGGAACGGAACTGCTTAACAGTCTTAGACTTATGTTCTCGAGACTGGCCAGCCACCGGTGCCCTAACGGACATTATGTCGAGCCTTCCTTACGGGTGGCGGCAGGAAAGGACCTTGTCTGCCCTGTGTGCGGAGAACATTTCTATCCGCCTGGCGCCGAAGAACTGGCATTCAATAGTCAGGGCGCATGCAGGACTTGCGATGGAACCGGTACTATTCGTACAGTCGACGAATCCACACTCATTCCTGATGAGAACCTTACCATAGATGAAGGGGCGGTCGCGCCATGGAACACACTTATGTGGTCGCTTATGAAGGACGTCTGCCGGGCAATGGGCGTGCGCACTGATGTCCCTTACAAAGACTTGACAGATAAGGAAAAAGACATTGTCCTTCATGGTCCGGCGGATAAAAAGCACATTCTCTACAAGGCCAAGAACTCCAATGATGCAGCCGAATTGGATTTTACATTTTTCAATGCTACCTATACTGTAGAAAACGCATTGGCCAAGGTCAAGGACGAGAAGGGCATGAAGAGGGTGGAGAAGTTTCTGAAACTCGATGTCTGTCCGGACTGCGGAGGTACAAGGCTTTCAGATGCGGCTAGGGCGCCTAGGCTCAGAGGAATATCCCTGGCCGATGCCTGCAAGATGACTCTCACCGAAATCGTGGAGTGGGTCAAAGGCGTGCCAGCTTCCCTTCCCGAAGAAATGAGACCCATGGCCAAAAGCATCTGCGAATCATTTTTGGATACAGCTAAACGATTGATGGACTTAGGAATAGGCTACCTGTCACTGGACCGTTCCGCAGCAACTCTCTCGACTGGAGAACGCCAGAGAATGCAGCTTGCCAGAGCCGTCCGAAACCGCACCACCGGAGTCCTCTACGTCTTGGACGAACCTTCAATCGGCCTGCACCCGTCGAATATCATTGGCCTTTGCGGCGTTATGGAAGATCTGATAGCGGACGGCAATTCCGTGATTCTGGTGGATCACGACACGCAGATTCTGGCCAAATCCGACTGGATGATCGAAATGGGACCCGGAGCCGGCGCGAACGGAGGAGAGGTGATGGCGCAGGGTACTGTCAATGACATTGAGGCCAATGAACAATCGAAGATCGGTCCGTTCCTTTCAGGCAAGGCTTCTATCAATGTCAGACAACGGGTTGAGGCCGCCGACATGTTCAATGAGGGGAAGATAGCGATGATTACAGATGCCATCCACACGGTCCGGCCGCTCAGCGTAGAGATTCCAAAAGGACGGCTTACTGTGATTACAGGAGTATCCGGTTCCGGCAAGACCACTATGGTGCTGGAAAGTCTCATACCTGCTCTTCAGGCGAAAATTTCAGGTCAGACCCTGCCAATACATGTAAAATCTATTGAGGCTGACGGAATCCGTCAAGTGAAACTCATTGACGCTTCTCCGATTGGTATCAATGTCCGCTCTACCGTAGCTACTTATGCCAATGTCCATGATGAACTCAGGAAAGTCTTTGCCAAGACTCCGGACGCGAAGAAGCACGGCTACAAGGATGGTGACTTTTCCTATAACACCGGCAAGTTGAGGTGCCCTACCTGTGACGGTACAGGCGTGATAAGCCTTGATGTGCAGTTTCTTCCCGATGTGGATATCCCGTGCCCGGATTGCCGGGGCTCCAGATATTCGAAAGTTGCAGGAAGCATAAGGAGGGAGAACTCCGCCGGAGAATTCCATTCGCTTCCGGAACTTATGGATATGGATATCAATTCTGCCATTGACGCTTGTGCGGACCTCAAACTTATCAGCCAGCGGCTCAGGGTGTTGCGTGATCTCGGCCTCGGTTATCTGACATTGGGCGAGGAGACTCCGAGCCTGTCAGGAGGAGAGGCCCAGAGGCTTAAACTGGCCAGCGAGATGGGTAGGGGACAGAGCGATTCCGTATTCGTGTTCGACGAGCCGACTATCGGTCTTCACCCGTCAGACGTGATGACGCTCCTGAATGTATTCCAGAGCCTCATCGACCACGGGGCCACCGTCATTGTCATTGAACATGACCTTGATGTCATCCGTAACGCCGACTTTATCATTGACATGGGCCCTGGTGGAGGCTCGGAAGGCGGGAGAATCGTGGCGACCGGCACTCCGGACCAGATCCGCGAGGCGAAAGACAGCGCGACCGGAAGGTTTATATAACATAATCATTGATTAACAATTACACATAATAGAGATGAAATTCAGAATGCCATTATTTGCAAGAGTTTTGCTTGTTTTCACACTTGTAGTCTCCGTGCCTTCGTGCAACGGACTGGACAATGACTCAGAGAACACTGAAACGCCGGGTGACAATGACAAAGAAGAAGAGACACCTCCTGATAATTCCGAGGCGGAATTAAAAACAGAAACAGACGTATCGTTGTATTCTGATGAGACTGATTACTATTTCTCCAATGATTTCAGGCCTGAAGACCAGGTTACTGTGAAAGGGCTCGACGGAAAGTCTGTAAACTGGATAGACATCGATGAATACATAAAATCCGGATATGAATACAAGTATCTGAAAATCAGCGAGAATATGTCCAGGACGGACCGTAAGGCTGATGCTGTCATCACCAGAAACGGAAAGACGGTTTTTACGTATCACATAACGCAGAGCCATGAGGATTCGTATGGATATGACCCGTCATACTGGGAAATCATCGGTTCCGGAAACATATATGCAAGTTTCACAGGAGGTTCATATGCAACTATGTGGAACAACCGGGACATGACATTGCTTGAAGGCGCCGAGTTTGTTTCCGGCATTGGAATGATCAAGGACCGGTATCTGTATTCGTGCGCATTGGCCAAAGGCAAAGATTTCAGGACGATAATTTACAAGGACGGAGTCCAGGCAGAAGTGATGGAGAACTGCAATGCTACTGATTTCACGGTTTCCGGTATTTCACTTTACGCTGGAGGTTCATGGTCCGAGAAAAAAAAGGAATATCCCGCATATTGGTGTAACGGGGAAATGACCGATTTGAGCGAAAACAAGACCATAGAAGGCCGGGTATCATGCATCGCCGTAGATGGAAATGTTGTCTATACGGGAGGCACCAATTATATGTGGAAGAATTTTAAGCGCACTGAAATGCCGCATGACGGGTATGATTCGGCTTACGTTACGGAGATTGTTGTTGACGGCTCGGATGTATATGCAAGTGGCTATCTGATAAAGGACGAGGAAAATTTCCGGGCCTGCTGGTGGCTTAATGGTGCGCTGCACCTGCTTGACATTGAGAACAATAGCGGCAATTCCATAGCAGCCGCAATCCTTCGCCACGACGGAAAGACCTATATCGGCGGATATGTCGAAGGATACCGGGCTGCTCTTTGGACGGACGGCAAACTTAAAAGATTGACATCATATAACGGTCATGTCAATGCCCTCGCGGCAAGAGGGAAAGACGAAGTTTTCGCTGCCGGCGACAAAGAAGGGAAACCGATAATCTGGCGTGTCCGTTCCCGTTACGCCGGAGAAACGAAAGAAATATTCATGAACACTTCCGAAGACGGTTTGCACAATGACGATATGTATGGCAATGTGATAGACATCATCGTATGCGCCAAGAGGTGAGTGGCGGTGGAGTTGAAAAAACTCCTGTATAGAACCTATCCCAGGACCACATCCAGAACCATCATCAGGGCGAAGCCAAGAGCGAAGCCGATTGTGCCGATGTTGGAGTGCTCTCCCTGGGAATATTCGGGAACCAGTTCTTCTACCACCACATAGAGCATGGCGCCGGCTGCGAAAGCCAGCATATAGGGCATGATGCCGAGAATGGATGTCGCCAAAAACAATACGAGACCGCCGCCTATCGGTTCCACAATTCCGCTCAATGTCCCTATACAGAAGGATTTCCAGCGTGAGTTTCCGGCCGCACGCAGAGGCATTGATATAATCGCTCCTTCCGGAATGTTCTGGATCGCGATTCCCAATGAAAGAGCCAGAGCTCCTGCGACATTGAAATCTGCCGAGAGGGCCCCGGCAAGCGCGACACCGACAGCCATTCCCTCCGGGAAATTGTGGATAGTGACGGCCAATGTCAGTTTGGCGGTTCGGGACAGTCGGCTTTGAGGCCCTTCCGTTTCTCCGCTGATGTGAATGTGTGGTGTGATGTAGTCGATGAGCAGCAGAAAGGCGAAGCCTGCGAGCAGGCCAATGGTAGGAGGCACTACTGCAGAGGGGCCCTCTCCCATATCCATGGCCGGGATTATCAATGACCATACCGATGCCGCAACCATTACGCCTGACGCGAACCCCAGCAGAATCTTTTGCATCAATGCAGGTATATCGCGTTTCATGAGAAACACGAAAGAAGCCCCTAATGCAGTGCCGAGAAAAGGTATCAGAAGTGTCGTCAAAATAGGATTCATGATTTCATTCTTATTGTGTAGTAACAATGCAAAAATACAAAGTCTCCCACATTTTGTCAATCGTAATTATTGGCGATTGTCCGATTGGAGAAATTCTTCATACATTTGCATTGACAAAAATATGTAGGGCATGAAGGATTTTGCAGCAATTGATTTCGAGACAGCCAATGAGTGCCGTTCCAGCGTGTGCAGTGTTGGAGTGGTTATCGTCCGCGGCGGGCAGATTGTGGACTCTTTCTATAGTCTGATACATCCGGAGCCGGAATACTATAAGTGGTTCTGCCAGCAAGTCCACGGGCTGACGGAAGAAGATACTGAAGATGCTCCGGTTTTTCCGTGTGTCTGGGAGAAGATAGCCCCGAAGATTGAAGGACTTCCGCTTGTGGCTCACAATAGCCGGTTCGATGAAGGTTGTCTGAAAGAGGTTTTCAAAGTGTACCGGATGGATTATCCCGAGTATGAGTTCTATGATACACTTTCTGCCTCCCGTAAGCATTTCGGCTGCGGTCTGCCGAACCATCAGCTGCAGACGGTTGCCGCAGCCTGCGGTTATGACCTGACCAATCACCATCATGCCCTGGCCGATGCCGAGGCCTGTGCCCATATTGCAATCAAGTTGCTGTGATGGCCCATGTTTTCGGAAAGCCGGTCAGCGTAGGTCCCAAGGGATTCCGATTTGGTTCCGCATGAAACGTTTTCTCGGAACAAAACCATCAGCCAAGACCAAATTGTACCACTTAAAACGTTTTCGCGGAACGATATCTACTGCAGCGACTTGCGAGCAAATCCTAGACTCCGGAACGTCAGCGCTGGATGTTCGGAAGATAATCCCTCAGAAACATTGACAAAAAACCGCGGGTGATATCCCCGCGGCGATATATTCTATGACTCAAGTTTCGCAAGTGCGAATGTGTCTCCCTTTTCCGACTATCTGAACAATCGTGAAAGGGCTTTTCCTGACGGTATGTTTTCGTACTCGCGTCCGTTGCCCTTATAGATGAGATCCTTCACAGTGCCGCCTACCTTGTCACCCTTGAACAACAACTTCGCGGAAGCATCATCGGAAATGTCGTAGATGAACATTGACGCCTTCATCTCGCTCTGCTCATCGGCATTCTCCGCGGCGATGTAGAGCGTCTTCGCATCATAGACATTGAAAATCATCTTCTTTGCGGTGTAGTTGCCATCGAGAGTGATATATGGCTCGGAGTCGAAGTTCTCTCCGTCATAGTTGAGCCTGTAGATCTTGTTGCCGTTTGAATAATAAAGAATTGTCTTGATCGGGTTCACGGCAATGGCAGACTCAGGAAGAATCTTGCCTGACGCATCTATCTCGCTCAGAACTGTCTCACCCATTACAGCGGCATCCGGATCGAACCTGTAGACCTTGGTCGCGGCACCATCTGCAGTCACCAGCATTATGGCCATGGCGTCATAACGTTCTTTGTAATACTCGCCGTCGCATCCTTTCATGAAAATCGGCTCTCCGGAAAGCACCTTGTCTCCCTCTGTCGCTTCGAATGCCATCAATGCCGAATGATAGACGAGTTTATGGGTTGTCTTATTGAAATATGCTCTGACATAATCACTTGCATTGGTCTGGCCGACAACGCAAGTATAGTCTGCAATCGCTGCTCCGGCAGGAAGAACATCTGAGCCTTCGGCGGCGACGAAATTCCTGTCACTGGTCATAATGTAGTCTCTGCCTCCGCCGACGAAATAGACGACATCCTGCATATTGTTCCATACGCCCTCCTGCGTACCCTTAGGGCAGAGCATGGCATTTGGATGGAACTCACCGCTGCCGTTGTATGTGATTTCCGTTCTTACGGTCATGTCATTGGTGTTCAACGCATATACCTTGACTGGATTCTCTGTGCTTACAAGCACCTCATAGTAGTTGTCCGTAAGTTGTGCAGCTTTCGGAGATGTGATGCCTTCTCCTTTCCAGCAAAGTGCCAGCGGGCTCTTTCCAAGCTCCAGTGTAGGGTTGTTGTCCTTAAAAGCATAAGGGCTGGCCGGTGTGTCCATTATATCCAGACGCTTCCATGTCAGCATTGACCCCTCACCAGTTCCTGAGAGAAGCAGAATTCCCTTGTCATAAGGAGTCGTGACCGTGAGCTTGAAGTCAGCAATCTTGGCACCGGTAGAGGTGGACACTTTCAGGTATCCGTTGAACTGGCCGTTCTTGTCGCACTTGAATGTCAGCACACTGTCAGTTCCGACCACCTTGTAGTCGATGTTCCACTCATATTTCACGCTGTCCTTGTTCTCTTCCGTGTAGTTCACGAAATTCACGGTAGGAGCAATCTCCAGATACTCGTGAAGACCTCTTTCGTACATGGCCTCCACCCCTGAAAGCTCTGCCACGTCCGGCGGCAGTACCACCTTGATGTTGTTCTCTTTCGCGCAGGATGCAGCCATTGCCACCAAAACACCTGCCGCCATAATCATTCTCAATGATTTCATAATTTTGTATTGTATTTGATTTAGTAATCCTTAAAAATTTCCAAAAGCCGGAACCGCGTCTCCAAGGTTCAGGTCAATGCCATCAGACCGGCCAGTCCACATCCGGAAAAGTCACCCCGAACTCAGGATGTTCCCCGAAATACTCCTTGACCTTCTTGAACGTCCGCAGTATCGTATATTTCATTTCATTGATATCTTTCCTGGTAATCGCTCCGCCCCATAACTCGATGAACTTCTGGTATTTGCGCGGATTGTACTCGCCAAGCCACTTCGACAGCATCGGCCACCATTCCGGCAAGTCAAGCCTGTTCGTGAAACTGACGGCCACCGACCTGTCCTCCACCGCACCGAGTCTGAAATCCTCACCGGGCAGCATATCCAGCACCACCGTAAATACAGAATCCGACTGGAGGGACAACCTGTGTATTGTCAATGCTACCATGCCCGCCGATGCTCCGGAAGGGATTGTCCCCTCCATCCGCGGCTCATCATAATGCTCATGCAGCCTTGCCGTTGTCCTCGAATTGTCAAGAGCGATATTGAATATACGTTCATGACCGGCAGGGGAACCGATGATTTCCACCCCGATCAGGAGCGTCGTGTCCGTCACTGAAAACGGAAGCTCACCGAAAGAGAAATACAGTGAATCTGTCTTGAAATTCACCAGCGAATCACCCTTGTATGGAAAACTTTCCTTGTAACTGCATCCGGCCACGATGCCTGACAATGCCAGAATCAATGCCATCCTTCTCATTTCCTTTCCTCCCCGTGTTCATACTCGCTCTCCGGCAGCGGAAGCACATATACCTCATCAGAAGCAGTGAAATGCTTGCTGTTCACCCCGTCCATATCCATATTGAACCTCTTGTAAATGAAGAAAATCTGTCCCTCTCCCCAGTACTCCTTAATATATTCCCCGACAAGTTTCTTTCTGAACTTGGCCTCCGTGTCGATGTCTTCGGCCGAAAGCGGAAGCAGTCCGCGTGCCGTCACCACTGCATTCAGATAATCCAGAGCCTTCTTCATGTCTGCTGATGCATATGCTGACTCCGCCAGAATGTAGTACATCTCGGGAATCCTTATGAGATTTGGTCCGGGTATGCGCCCGGTAGGAACTATCTGGTCCTCATCATAGTTCTTGTCATAAAGCTTCACGCATAGCGTCACGCTCTTCGTCCAAGTCCTTTTGGCGAAACAGGCCTGATACCTGTAGTCATTGTTGGTGGAAGTGAATGTGGAAACCTCGAACAGAGACTGGTAATTGTCACGCACCATCAGCATCGACTCGGTAAGTCTGGTAGGGTAGAGGCAGCTCCGCACATCCAGATACATGTTCGGGGCGTGGAGTCCGAATATGCACTCCCTGTCCGCAAGGTAGCCCTTGAAAAGGCTCTTTACCTGCTCGTCCCGCGTAAATTGGAAATCGCCCTCCAATGCGAGTGCTGCATATTTTGCTGCCTCCCCATGATTCCCGGCCCAGTTGTGCACTCTCGCCAGAAGAGCGGAAGCAGCATACTTGTTCATATAGGCATATGCAGGCGACCTTCCGGAAATCTCCGGAGATTCTGAAAGCAGTTTGTACGACCGCTCCAGATCATTAGTGATCCTGTCATATACACCCTTTACAGAAAGCCTCCTGAAAGGCGTTATGGAAAAATGGTCTGCATAGGGAATTGCTTCAGCATCAGGCCTTTCCATTCCAGGAGCGAACAGACGCAGAATGTCGAAATGCACCATCGCCCTTACTGCCAGAGCTTCTCCCTCAATCCTCGGAAGTTCCGGATAAGAATGCCCTGAGACATTGTCAATGATACTGTTCGCAGAGGAAATGACATTATAGGCCCCGCTCCAGATGGCGTCGATACGCGCACGCACATCCGAGTCCCTATATTTCAGGTCAATGCTTTTTGTCAATGTCGTCTCGCCCTCGCCATAGTCGTTGAAGTACAGCTGGGCAATTTCGTCAATGAATCCGAAGGAAAGGTCTTTTCCGTAGAGTTCCTCCGAGGCCATGGATGCATATACCCCGTCCATAGCGTCAATGAACCCCTGCCCGTTTTCGAACATCTTATCGTTGCTTACGATTCCCGGAGTGTCAATGTCCAGAAACCCGCAGGCTGATGTCAGAATGGTAATCGCAAAACAATAAATGTATCTGTTCATCATGCTGTCAGATGTTTAGTGATAATGAAAACTGGAATGACCTTGCAAAAGGATAGTCCAGACCGCGCTCCCTGCGGATGGATGACCAGTTGAAAAGGTCACCTGTGGACAACGAAACCATGGCCCTGCGCAGATGTATCCGGGTAATCCAGTTCCGCGGCAATGTATATGAGACTTTGAGAGAAGAACCGTCAAGGGCATATTCCTTGGCTACGAACCTGTCAGTGACGGGCGTGACTTCCCTGGAGGCTATATTCTTATATTTGGCCATATCGCCAGGCTGCTTCCACCTGTCGTAGAACACGCGTCTGTCTGCGTTCTCGCGAGGATTTCCTCCTTCCACCTTTGTCGCAAGCGTCTGGTTATAGACAGTGGCTCCCAGCCTGTAGGCGAAAGTCATAGAAAAATCCAGACTTTTCCAGCTGAAAGATGCCCCGAACGAACCGTTTACTACCGGGGTGGTATCTCCGGCCACATACTTGTCCTTGTAACTGTATTCGTATGTGTAGTTTCCGTTCTTGTCAATGAAAACCTCACGTCCGTTGGCAGGGTTGATGCCGGCCGAGCACATTACTTTCAGCGCTGTCATCGACTCTCCCTCCTGATAGAAAGATGCCGGCAGCACAGATGAAGAAGAAGCTTCATTCTTCTCATTCAGGTTCTTCAGGTAGTCGCTTATCTGAAGAATCTTGTTCGTGTTGTGGCTCATATTGAGGAAAAGATTGAGATTCAGGTCTTTGCGCTGAAAGACATTTCCTCTGACGGAAATCTCCACGCCCGAGTTGCTTATCTTTCCGAGGTTCTCTTTCGCGCTGCTGAATCCTATGTGAGGCGGTTTGGAAATATCCATGACCAGACTGTTCGTCGTGTCATGGTAATAGTCAATGCTGCCGGTCAACTTGTCGGAAAACACTCCGAAATCCAGTCCTATGTTCCGTTTCAGGCTGCGCTCCCATTTGAGGTGTGGATTCACCATTGACACCGGCACAGCTCCGATGTTGCCATTGTAATATAAATCAGAACTGTACTTGTAGGAAAGCCGGGCCTGATAAGGATTGAAATTGGCATTGCCCACCAAGCCGATGCTCGAACGCAGCTTAAGCAGAGAAACCTTCGTCCCCTGCATGAACTTCTCCTTGTGGACATTCCATCCTAGACCGATGGAGCCGAAAGGAGCGAACCTGTTGTCTGTACCGAACTTTGACGAACCTTCGTAACGGACGGACAAGTCAGCGAAATAACGGTTTCCGTAGATGTAATTCGCATTGGCGTAGAATCACAACATCCTGGACTGGTCTTCGCCTCCTCCCGGATGGCTCTCAGCGTAGCCTGTCGCCATCGAAGGATGCTCCAGTTTGTCGGAAAGGACGCCCAGCGCCGAGAAAGAATGAGTGTCGGACTTAGTGGCCTCCACATTGACCCCGCCGGTGAGGCTGAGCGAACTTGTTCTTGTCAATGTCTCTCCCCATGACTTGTTCCAGACCAGGAAAGCATTGCCGGACAGTGCATTGGACGTCCCGTCATTGACATTGAAACTGCCCTTTTTCTTCGGGTCCGCGATGGTGTTGAATTTCTGCGATTTCGGCGAATAGTAAGTCTCTCCGCCGGATTTCGTCAGGGTATAGCTCAATGTCGCTTCGGCCCTGAAGCCTCCTGCGATGTTCCATCTCAGTTTGAACGTGTCGATAAACGAAGTGGATGATGAATGGATATAACTGCTCAACTGTTTCTCGTACAACGGATTGGCCGTGTTGAACGAAAGTTCCGTGTTAAGGGAGCCGTCTTCATTGTAAGGTCTGTCGTAAGGATTCAGCCTGACATAGTCGGAGAACTTTCCGTAAGGGACGTCCGTGGATTTTGTAGCGCTGAATGATGCGATGTTCTGGATGAACAGTTTGGAAAGACTTCCGTATGTGAGATTGATACGGAGAGAACTGCTGTTCCTGCCGGAATCGTCCATGACTCCGCGCGTGGAGTTTATGTTGCCTGACACATTGTACCTGAAGTCCTGGCTTCCTCCTGAGAGCATCACATTATGCAGATGGTTCAGTCCGGTGCGGAGGACCATCCGTTTCCAGTCCGTGTCCACACCGGCATTGACCCTGTCAAGTTTTTCATAATAGATTTTCTGCCAGGCGAGATCTGTGCTGCTGGATCCTGTGAAATTGCCGTAGATGCCGGCTTGACGTTCGTACTCAAGCTTGTCGGCGGCGTTGAGGAGACGGTAGTCGGAAAGGTCAGGCACACTCATCTGGACATTTCCGGTATAGTTTACCTGGAGTCTTCCGGACTGCGTAGGTCTGGAGGTGATGACTATCACACCGTTGGCAGCCTTTGACCCATAGAATGAAGTTGCGGACGCATCTTTCAGAACTGATATGGATTCGATGTCCTCGGCCGGCATATCGAATATATATGAGATGTCCACTTCGGTTCCGTCAAGGATGAAAAGAGGAACGTTGGTCTGGTCTCCTTCGATGAAACTGCTTCTTCCGCGCAGTACCATATCCGGCACCTTGTTGGGGTTTGAACCATTCTGGATATCGTCTTTCAATTCGAATCCCGGGGCTTGCAGCTGTATGATGTTCAATACGTTACTGTGCGTTAATTTCTCTATCTGATCCCGCTTTATCACAGTCAGCGCACCTGTATAGCTTTCCTTTTTCTTGTCCACATATCCGGTTATGACCACGTCCGAGACCGTCTCTGTCCGCTCCTTCATAATGATATCGTAATGGGTGAGGTCAGCATTGGTCAGGACAGTCTCGTCGCTGTATCCGAGCATCACGGCCTTGAAAGAACTGATACTTGAAGGCAGGTCGATGGCGAACCGGCCGTCCGCGTCTGCTGTGGTGCCGTAGGTGCGGCCTTTTTCGCCGTATGCGATTATACCGGCCCCTGCCACAGGTATGCCCGAGATGTCTGTTACAGTTCCCGTTATGTGTCTGACATCCTGTGCCCGGAGAAGTCCTGACGACAGGAATGCCATCAGAAACAACAGCATTATCCTGCATCGTATTTGACAAGTATCTATGGTCATTTTGTGCAAGTCCATTTTTTTACGGCTGCAAAGATACCGCCCTGCATTTCCGTCATCAATCCTATATAATGATGATTTTCAGTATGTCAAAATACCAATAAATGGTGAGGTGGCGTTTTTTGCCATTGAAGTAAATTTGTGCCCGGAAAAAAGTATAGAAAATGAAAATGACTGACAATGCGGCTGTGCTGGCATTGGTGATGATGCTTTGCGCATCGGCCGCATATTCCTGCTCATCCGTTCTGGATGAAATCCCGAAAAATAACGATACGGAAGAACCTGTTCGCGAGGCAGACGATATAAAGGTCGTTCCCGGGAGACTGAAAGTTAAGTTCTCGGAGAATGTCGAGCCGAAGCTCAGTCTGCTTTCCGCTGTCGGGGCGAAGCGGATGGAACGCGTGTTTCCGTATGCCGGAAAGTTCGAGGCCCGTACCCGCAAGGAGGGACTGGACAGGTGGTACAATGTCTGGTATGATGAGGACTTGCCCGTGACCAAGGCTGCCGGTGAACTTGAGAAGATGGAGGGAATAGAGATTGTGGAAAAGGTTATGCCGGTCAAGGGAATAGGTTTCGGGAAGCCCGTCACGGTTCTTCCTATGGGCATAAACTCCATGTGGCCTTATGCCGCTTTTTCCGTTCCTGCAGAAAGCGGTTCTTCTTCGGAGTATCCTGTCGATGACCCGTACTTGCCCAAGCAGTGGCATTACCATAATGACGGCACCCGCACGGATGCCATAGCAGGAGCGGATATCAATCTGTTCCGCGCATGGGAGGTTACATCCGGCCGCAATGATGTGGTGGTGGCCGTGGTTGACGGAGGAATCGACTATGATCACGAGGACCTGGCAGGAAATGTCGGCAACTGGGCTGAACTCTACGGACAGGAGGGCGTGGACGATGACAATAACGGCTATGTGGATGACATATATGGCTGGAAATTCATTTATGCGGACCGTAATCCGATGGGAGACAACAAGATAACCGCGGTCCCTCACGGAACGCACGTGGCCGGGACCATAGGTGCCGAGAACAATAACGGCAAAGGAGTCTGCGGAATAGCCGGCGGCCACGGGAACCATTCCGGAGTGCGCCTGCTCAGCTGCCAGATGTTCACGAACAACAAGTATGACGATGGTGATTCCGATGCGGCCATAAAGTATGGAGCCGATGCCGGTGCGGTCATAAGCCAGAACAGTTGGGGATATGATGGAGCTACCTACCTTCCGCAGAGCTGCCAGGATGCCATAGACTATTTTATAAAATATGCCGGCATAGACGAGAACGGGAACCAGGTCGGCCCGATGAAGGGCGGAATAGTGATTTTCGCCGCAGGCAATGATGACCGCAATTATCTTTCTTACCCGGCCTGCTACGACCAGGTGCTCGCCGTCTCTTCAGTAACTCCGGATTACAGAAAGGCCTATTATTCGAACTATGCGAAATGGGTTGATGTCGCCGCGCCTGGCGGAACATACCAGAAGGACGGCCGCTATGATGATGAGTGTCCGGTTTACAGCACCCTGCCCGATGACCAGTACGGTTACATGCAGGGAACATCGATGGCTTGTCCTCACGTCTCAGGGGTAGCCGCACTTGCAGTTTCCAAATACGGAGGACCTGGATTCACGCCTGACAAACTGAAATTGTATCTGACGAGAGGTGTCAATGATATTGATGCGTATAATCCTGGCTACAAGGGACTTCTGGGCTCAGGAATCGTGGATGCCTACAAGGCTGTATCGTCAGACCAGGGCTATGCTCCGGAGCGTGTGACTGACCTTCAGCACAGCAATACTGCCGGAGAGGTGGAGCTTACATGGACGGTGCCTGCAGACAAGGATGACGAGCATCCTGACACCTTCCTGATAATGTGGCGAGTCGGGACATTGGACAAACCGGATCCTGACAATCTTCCTGAAGGCGCCGGACTTGTGCGTGTCCCTGTGAACGGAAAGAAGGCAGGCGACAAGATGTCCTACACCCTTCTGAACATGGATCAGGACACCCGCTACACGTTGGCCATCATAGCCGAGGACCCCTGGATGAACCGC
>FR890632.1:24297-42409 GCA_000435075.1 Bacteroides sp. CAG:770
CGCTCATCCGTCTCGAGCATTTCTTTCGGTACACCTGTGAATGAGCCGCCTGTCCTTTCGACAGATGCAGCCCAGCCTGTGCAAGTAGCTTATAATCAGCTGGTACGTGTGACTTATCTGGTTAACGACCCTGACAGCAAGGACTTTACGTATGAACTGACAGACCCGAGCGGGGCTGTCACTCCGGTAAAGGGGCAGGGGAAACTTCATCTGGATATATTCAACTACAAGCGCACCTCGGGCTCATATTCGCTGCATATTACCGTTTCAGACCGCTTCGGGGCATCAGACTCGGCGGACCTGCAGATCGACCTCCTGCCTGACCTCGCTCCTGCTGTTGTCAATGCCTTTGCTCCAGTATATCTCGGCTCGCTGAAAGAGACTACCGTATTCCTGCCGTCATCCGCATTTGAAGATGAGGTGCCGGAGACCGTAAGGTACAGCCTGTCCTGTGACAGGTCAATGCTTTTCCTTCAGGAACTTCCTTCCGGCGAGTTCAGCATAATGCCGCTCAAGTTCGGCCGCTCGGAAGTTCAGGTTACGGCTACGGATGAAGGAGGAAACGCCTCAGTATGCACTTTTGCCGTGCTCTGCCGGGATGATTCACGTGAAGTGGATCTGTATCCGAACCCTGTCAAGGATATTATGCATATCCGCATGGGCAGGAATGTGACAGGGCAGGTCAATGTCTCTGTGTATGATGCCTCGGCGCGGCGTGTCCTTGCTTCCGATGTGCAGATTGCTCCGACAGAACCGGCTTCGGTGGACATGTCATCTTTGGGCGGCGGAAGTTATACTGTACGCATCTCTTGGGATGGAGGCTCGCTTGTCCGAACTGTTGTTAAACTGTAGATTATAATATTATGAAACCGATAAGACAAATTGATATAATTCTGATTGCCTGCGGTGCAGCCTTTTCCTGCATTACGTCCGTCTCTGCCTCTGCTCAGGAGACAGGTACTTTTATGCGAAATCCGGCGGAATCGAGGACAATGTCTCTTGCCGGGGCAGGGGTCGTGTCGCTTGACGACGTGTCAGTATTGGACAATGCCGCACTCTCTCCGTTCTCTCTGAACCGCTTTTTCGCTGGCGTCTCATGTCAGTCCTGGACGCAAGACGTACAGCTGGCGTCTCATGTCAGTCCTGGATGAAAGACGTATCCGGGGGTGGAATGCCATCTTATTCAATGTCAGCCAGATACACTTCAGGCAAGGCGGGGACTTTCTATCTTGGCATGCGCTCTCTGAAGATGACTCCTTTCGAGCAGACCGATGATTACGGCAATGTCATTGACGATTCCTCATCGCCTCTGGACATGGCTTTCGAGGCCGGCTATGCCTACCGGTTCTGCAGAGACTTCTCTGCCGCCCTGACGGCAAGGTATTTACGTCTGTATCCGGGTTATGGGGATGCTGCCAATGCCGTTTCATTCGATGCCGGTCTTGCCTGGAGACATGATTTTTCCGGAGTGCTGGAGGACGTGGCCGCGATAGCCCAGCTGAAAAATTTCGGCACATCTCCTGATTATGGCTCAGGCCGCCGCAGCCTTCCTTGGCAGGTCAATGCAGGAGCTTCTGCAGGTATTCTGTTAGGCAACCATAACCGTTTTCGTGCAGGAGCCTCACTGGACATCCCGGTATCGCCGGAATGCGGGAGAATGTCTCCCGAGAGGGGAGTCTCTGCATCATTCGGAGCTGAGTATTCATTCCGCCGTATGGTCTATGCCCGAGGCGGCTATCATCTTGGCAATCAATCTTCAGGAGAACAGCGCTGGGGCGCAGTCGGTCTGGGCTTCCGTTTCTGGCACATGACCCTGGACGGGGCATGGATACTCGCTCAGTCATCGTCCCCGCTTCGCAATACTATTTCCGGAACACTATCGGTCTGGTTCTGAGGAAATTGTAACTGTTTTAACCGAAACTGCGGGAACGTTGAACTGATGTTCTAACTTGCGACCTATTCCGCAAAGACCATTTCATCCAGCAGATGGTCGGCACCGGCAAGCTTGTCGATTGTGAACAGGACGTAGCGGATGTCGAGCGAAATGTTGCGGCAATAGTCAGGGTCGAAGACAATGTCACTCATCGTTCCTTCCCAGACGCGGTCGAAATTAAGGCCTATCAGGTTGCCGTCTTTATTTATGACAGGGCTTCCTGAATTGCCGCCGGAAGTGTGGTTCGTGGCGATGAAGCAGACCGGAACTGTCTTCTGGCCATTGTCTCCGTCAATTGCCCATCTTCCGTAATCCTTAGCGGCATAGATGTCACGGAGTCTTTGAGGGATGTTGTAGTCGAAAATCTCAGGATTGTCCTTCTGCATTATGCCCTCGAGTGTGGATTGCGGCTTGTAATAGGCCCCGTCAGCAGGGGAGTATCCGCTGATGCTTCCGTAGGCCACTCTCAGAGTGAGGTTTGCATCAGGGAAGAAGGCTTTCTTCGGCTCGAACTCCATCTGCCCTCTCATGTAATCCCTGTAGAGAAGAGTAATCTCCTGATTCAGACGCTTTTCAGTAGGGTAAACATCTTGTGCATACCAATCTCTGAATTCATTGGCAAATCTCACTGCAGGGTCGGCAAACATGGCTGCTGAATCCGCTACCTCGAGTTTCGCTACTTTTTCGGCATCCGCGAAAACAGATTCATTGAAAATGGCATCTGCCCAGTTGCTGACGCTTCCGTATTTTGCCAATTCTTCTTTCATGTATTCCGGATGGAATTCGGCAGGAACATCCTTGTCGAATGCTGTCATTATGGCTACGAAAGATTCTTTGTCGATAGGAAGGTAATAGTCCTTGAAGAAGGACTCTGACATTGATTTAACCCTATCTTTGTTGCCGCCGGCAATTTCCTTTGCAGCGGAGGCTGCAAATCTGCCGAGTTCGACGGTTGCTGCGGTCTCGCCATAGTATTCCTTGGCGAAGGAGTAAGGCTCCAGGGCGCTGTACAACGAATCCAGTCGAGGGAGAATAGAACTGTATTCTGTTCCGTCGGCCCACTGCGAGAATCTCTTTTCGTAGTCCTGCTTTGCCGCAACGGTCCCCAGACGGTTGATTCCCTTCATCTCGCCCTGCCATTTTTTCCAGGCATTGGCAACGCTTGCATTCTTGGAAGAGTATTGGATTCTGACCTTCTGGCTCTGTGACATGTATTTTTTCTGTGTGTCAAGTCTCATTGTCCTCAGGGCGATCTTTGCAGGGTCGGAAATCTCCGACACATATCTCACGCCTTCTGACATGATGTATTCCTGAGTCCTTCCAGGGAATCCATATACGAATGTGAAGTCGCCTTCCTGGACGCCTCCGAGAGATATCTTGAAGAATCTCTTCGGCTTGTATGGGACATTGTCCTCGGAATATTCTGCCGGGTTGTTCTCCTTGTCGGCATAGATACGGAAAATGGAAAAGTCGCCTGTGTGGCGCGGCCACATCCAGTTGTCTGTGTCTCCGCCGAATTTACCGATGGATGACGGCGGTGCTCCTACCAGGCGGATGTCGCTGTATTCGCGGTAGAGGAACAGGAAATACTGGTTTCCGTAGTAGAGAGCCTCGACTGTGGCCCTAAGTCCCTTTCCCTCGGCGGTTACCTCTTTTATGAGGCTCTCGGAATTGACCTTTACGACAGAGTCTCTCTGGGATTCCGTGAAAGCAGGGGAGTATCCCTCGAGAATCCGTGAAGTGACATCGTCCATCCTTTCCAGGAAACTTACCGTAAGTCCCTTGTTCGGAAGTTCTTCATTGCGGTTCATGGCCCAGAACCCGTCACGCAGGTAATCGTGTTCCACGCTGCTGTGCTGCTGGATCTGGCTGTAGCCGCAGTGGTGGTTGGTCAGGAGCAGTCCCTCTGGAGAGATGACCTCGCCGGTGCATCCGCGTCCGAAAAGTACGACGGCGTCTTTCAATGATGCCTGGTTCACGCTGTAGATGTCCTCAGCAGAGAGTTTGAATCCTTTGCTCTGCATATCCACGATACGCTCTGAAATAAGAGACGGAAGCCACATGCCCTCGTCTGCGGATGCCGTGGTTTCCGTAATGATTCCCAGCGACAATGTGGTTATCAATGCGCCGAGTGTGTTTCTGAAAAATCTTCTTTTTGTCATGCGGTTATTATTGATTTCAAATATTATCCTGTCTATTCCTGCCCCGGCATCGAGGTCTTGTTGGCCTATATCCGTATCAATGTTACGCCGCCGGCCCTCCTCCGCAATCCGGACTGCATCCTAGCCCGATGCCAGTGCAATACGCACAATTTCACAAATATAATTAAATGTGTCTTATAAACCGCAATCGTCGCGTGTTTATCCCGTATAAATATTCTCTTGCAAGTAAACCAAATTTCGTTATCTTTACATGTAGACATTTCGTAAAACGGTAATGAAAATAGAGGAAGCCATATTATATGTCCTTGCAGAGCGCAATGGCGGGTTGAGGACCGAACAGATAGCGGACATCATAAACCGCCAGCGTCTCCATGTCCGTAAAGACGGCCAGCCTGTGACATCCGCTCAGGTCTATGCCGTGATCATGCGTTTCCCGGAAACCTTTGTGAAGGCAGAAGGCCGCATCATGCTGATGATATAAGCACATCACCTCCCGCGTCCGCATCTCAGCCTGGCACCTTGCGGGACGGTGCCACAGCCGACCGTATAAGTCATTGATAATCAGGTGCTATTAAAAAAACCGCGTGGATTATCGATGTTTTTTTAACCGAGAATCCACACGGAATTATGTAACTATCTATAAATCAATATATTAAAAATAGCTCATGTGGCACCGTCCCGCCTGTTTAAGCCCGTCCCGCCTGTTTACAAAGCCTCCCTGCCATCAGGATATCGAAACCAGCCGACGAGCGGAAACCAAGCGCGGACTTAGAACAACATATCCATCGCGGCGCGCTGTGCCCTGGCACTGTTGGCAGCATTCATCTTGCCGAAATTCCACTTCACACCGAAAAGGATATACCTGCCCATTATGAGCGTATAGGTATCCTCCTCATAATTGTCAGTGACCGTGTGGGAAAGATTGCGCGCCTGGTTCAGGATGTCGTTGACACTTATGCTCAGATTGAACGCTCCGATATTCTTGGAAACCACCGCATTCCAGCGCCATTCCGGCTTGCCGTAACCTTCGGCGTAGCCGTTGAAAAAGGCGTAAGTCAGGTCCGTGTTGAACTCGAACTCATGCTTGGTAGTGTATGAACCGCTGGCAAAAAAGCGAGTATCCAGCGTGTTCATATTGGTGCTCTTGTCCAGGGAATAACGGAAGATGCGGCCTCTTGTATTGGCACCGAACCGGAACGAATAATGGTCCTGATTATATTTGATACTCACGCCGACATTCTCGCGGAAAGACAGGGTACTGCTCTCCCTGAAACCGCTCAGACCGTCATAGAAACGGTTGCCATGGGCATTGCCCCAGAAATCAGCCATGAAAGCGGAATAATCGAAACTGTCTTTGTCCAGCGCTGCGCGTGTGGCCTTGGTCTGGTAGCTGACCGAAGAATTGAGGGCCGAACCTTCGCTCAATGTCATTGACCAGTTCTTCTTCTTGTCGAGAGGCATAGTGTAACTTAACTGCAAAGATACATTGGCGCGCGGCTTCCTGGCATTGACAGGGAACGAATACAAGATGCCGTCAGAATCGTACCATCTCGCATAACTGGTCGGTCTTGCTGTCAGCGAACCATCCAGAAAGACCATCAGAGAATTGAAACGCTCCCGGTTGTTCATGTTCCAGGAAGCATAGAAATACGATTGCGTAGAAGGCCCCAGATAGACATTTCCCAAACTCGGTCTGGACGGGTCCGCAATGTTCATGACCGGACGCATTTTATATGCGCTCGGACGCTGGCTGTAAGCGTAGAGATTGAAGTTGAAATGGCTGTTCCCTTTACTGTGGATGAACCTCATAGTCGGCGACACAGACCAGAGCCATTCCCCTTTGCCGGCAGTATCCTCGATTCCGTAACTCTTTGAGTATGTTTCATTCAGGACACCGAACACGATACCGCCGAGAGTAAGCCAGCTTCTTTTTCCCAACTGGTATTGGGCCGTCAGATTATAGCTCTGCTCCATGTACCTGTTTCTGCTTTCCGAACTGAAATAGTCATTCCGCCCCGAAGCGTCGGACGCATCCCGGACGTTGTTCTGTTTGCTCCATGTGAACTTGACCTGGGACGAAAGAGTCCATTTCTTTCCGATAGGCTCCGTGTAGCCGATCATGTAGCCCATCCCATAGGAATGTCCGTCAGAATCATAACTCATATTCCTGGCCTCGTCACTACCCGCCATCTTGAGCAGAGAAGACTCCTCGCTGTCGCCGGAGTTGACATTATAAGTCGCCTGGATTCCCGTCTGGATATTGCGCCCTTTCTTTCCGCCGATTCCCCTTATCGCGATATCTCCCTCAAAATCAGCGGCATTGCTCAATGTCTTGTCATGGGAATTCTGAGATGAACTGTTTACGAAAGTCCCGGCCTTGGATGTCTCTGAAGAACCCTCTCCGAATGTGTCGGTCTTCTTGTAGGAGAAGGCCGGACGGACATGAAACCAGACCTTGCCCTTCTCTTTCTGCAGTTCGAGATTGGCATTCAGGACATCGGCATATTGTTTTCCCGTATTCTTGGAAGAAGAAAGCAGATTGCCGTCATCCTGATATGTCGTCCTCTCAGACATGCTTCCTGAATTGACGTCAGAATACTTATAATTCGCGCTGACAGTGGTCTCCACGTCCTTGATACGGCTGGTATTGGCGTTCAAACCCACCTGAGCCGCAGAAAAAAGCCCCTTGTTCAGGCCCGAACGCTCACCGTTCTCATCAATGATAACGACAGACGAGCCTGAATTGTCCACATTCAGCCCATTGGCGATGAATGTCACCTGGTCTTTTTTGGAATAAGCGGACACGAGCGCATTTCCGTTATAGAGAAATCCCCGGTTGTCACGGAGCGGCTTGTTCTTCTTGTCCGTCGTGGTTCCTCCGCTCAGTCCGACATTCCCGAACCATCCGTCTTCATATTCCTTCTTGAGCCCCACATCCAGCACCTTCTCCCTGTTTCCGTCCTGAATGCCGGAAGCGCGGGTCTGCTCGGATTCCCTGTCAATGACACGAATCTTATCCACGACTGAAGCCGGGAGGTTGTTCAATGCCGTGCTCTGGTCATTGAAGAAGAAAGTCCTTCCGCCGACAGTCAGCTTGTCGATGGTCTCGCCGTTGAACTTCACCTTGCCGTCAGACGTTATCTCCATTCCCGGCATACGCTGCAGCAGATCCTTCAGCATGGCATTGGACCCGACCCTGAAAGAAGTGGCATTGAACTCGATAGTATCTTTCTTGATGGTTATCGGATTGCCGACGTCGGTAATCGTGGCCGACTGCAGGTAATTCTTGTCCAACTGGAGACGGATGGTCCCCATATCGGCCTGACGCTCACGGAAATACTTCTCCTTGATAAATGCCTTGTAACCCATCATCTCCACGCGGAAGACGTAGTTCCCGTAAGGAACCTCCTCCAGTTTTGCCACTCCCTTGGCGTCAGTCAGCGTAAAGTTTGTGATGGTGGTATCCTTTGCCGGAATTACATACACCGAAGCGAACGGAACAGGTTCGTTGGTCAATGAATCGATGACTGTGGCCTTGATTTCGCTCATGCGCCCCTCGAACATACTGTCATTGAGGATGACTACCTGAGCCTTCGCCGCGATGCCGATGAGCACCATCAATGCCGTGACAAACAATTTCTTACCCATATTCTTCATTTTTAAGGTCAATGTCAATGAAACCGCAATATAAAAAAAATCCCGTATTATCCTATCTCATCCGAAGAAATTTCATATCAATGTCAATGCTGCAACACTCGCAATAACCGCGGAAAGCCTGTCCTTAAGGATGGAAATTTTGATATTTTCGGGAAAATTGCTAACTTGAAACGTTTTTTGTGTCCTTAATTTGGCCCCTCAATAAAAACTTGATATGGGATGCCATTGGAAATGAAGTATTATTAGAGATGAAAAAGACCATTATTTGCGTAATGCTGACGCTTGCAGCGCTGATCGGATTCTCAGCCTGTGAAAAAGAGCGAAACGACACCGGGAAAGTGATTGAAGGACTCCCGGTCAAATCGATCAGACTTGCATTGACCTCCCCGAGTGACGATGCTGTTTCGGTGACGACCCGCGCCAGCGCGGAAGTCGAGACAAACGTCCAGAACATGGCGCTGCTGTTCTACAGCAAGGCCAATGTCAATGCAAAACCGATTGTCATCTACGTTGACAAGGCCGGGATGGGAGCCCCGATTACTCAGACAAGCAGAAACTACAAGTATAAGGTTGACCTCAATGTCGAAGGAAAGGGCATAACCACCGGCTACTGGTATCTCTATGCCATCGCGAACTACGATACCAAGTTCTGTAACATTGAAATGGGCGAAATCGAAAAGCTCACGCGGGACCAATTCCTGAAACTCAACATTGACAAGGTGAACAGGGAACTCGACATCGTGGAGAATGCTGTCATGATGACCGGAAACTACTGCGAAAGCGGCAATTTCGGCGATGACGGCTCGCTCACCCTCGAATATAGCAACAAGGAGACAGAATCCTGCACGATAGGCGGCATGATTCACTTCCGCAGAATTGTGGCCAAGATCACATTCGAGTTCGGGAACGGAACGAACACTGAAACCGGAAACGTGACCTTCACACCTGAGACATACAGCATCCACGAGTATTCCAGATCCTTCACTCTTATGGAAAGGGAAGCTTCGACCTGGACGACGAAAGGGGGAGTGACCAATAATAACGGCTATGCAGGCAACGGCATTTTCGTATCACACGAGGATGGTGTGTCCCTCGCTGTCATTGACAATAAACTGGAGTTCTACATGCCGGAAAACATCCAGAAAGCCAAGGCTTCACCTGGGACTTGGGCATATGCTGAGCGCGAAAGAAGGGTAAGTGCGACAGACCGTTCTTTCATATATGCACCTGACCACGGAACCTATGTCGTCGTGAAGGGACAGTACAAGGACTCCAAGTACTCCGGCGACGTGACCTATACTATCCACCTTGGAGACTTCTCGACAAACAACGGCAACGCCTTCGACAACTTCTCAGTCAGACGCAACTACCACTACACCTACACGATTACTGTCAATGGCGTGAACAAAATCAAAACTGAGGTGGAGACAGGCGAGGAAGGCCAGCCGGGAGCCGAAGGCAACCTGATTCACTATAACAATGAAGTTTTCGACATAAGGCTTGACGCGCACTATGAGAACGTGCTTCTCAAGATCAAGGCCCCGACAGGCAATAAAATCGACGGCTATTCCGTCAGGCTCGGCACCCCATACAGCAAGAACGTGCTGATTACCAATGCCAACCATTCGGAAAAGGTCAATGCCGACTTCGATTGGATAAGATTCGGCAAGCCGGCGAGCCCTACCGTGATGAAAGCCTACAAGGAAAGTGAAACCACGGACATTATCTCCCTGCTCGAAGAACTGAAGGGAAAGACATTGACCACGGACGGCGACCACTACCTAGTGAAAGATGGCTACATCTATACGACCGCTTACGTGAATGAGTACTACTACGACAGTAAGATGAAAGCCGCAGCGGACAGGACAGCCGAACTTAAGAAATTTGTCAATGCTGATGATCGTACCATGACTATTGCCTTCGGTGAGATCAAGGTAAGTGCCGACAAGCACAGTTCATATACAGACAATGTGGTGTTCTCCATCCGCCAGCGCTCCATCAAGTCGTTCTTTGACTTGAAAGCCGCCAATCCTTTCGGTGTGGAGCAGGTAGATGAAACCCCTGCCGGTAACTATAATAGCGCAGGTGGAAAAGTGAGCTCCTATAATGATTCGCATTACGGATATCAGAACTTCAGGAATGCTGTTGGGGCGTCATGGTCAACTCACATGGCCGCAAACTCCTCTGTCGGCTATGTAATGTCGACAGGAAACAAGATAACATTTGACAGAACTGCGCTTAAGGCAACTTATGGCATATATCAATGTCTGTCGAGAAACAGGGACGAGAACGGGGACGGAAAAATCGACAGAAATGAAATCAAGTGGTACTTGCCGGCAGTTGACCAGTGTACCAATTATTGGTTCGGAATGAACTCTATGCCGAGCGAGGCCAGAATTAAGATGGAGAGTGATAAGGGAAGCTTGAACAATTACTGGAACAGTACTTCGGAGCATGCGACATGGTGGGCTGATGAAGGTTCCGCCTATGGCGCGGTTTATAAGGAAGCAAAAGTCAGATGTGTACGTTCATTGAAAGATTATGCGGCAGAGACCACCAAACTGACATCCATCGATTCGGAGAACAGAATCGTCTATATTACAGGCTTGGACGAAAAGAGCGTGCGTCAGTCGAATACTGCCCATACCGAGTATGCAGCACACTACAGAGGTGATTTTGAAGACAAATTGCCTGAGGCACTTCAGATTGCAAAGGACTTCTTGACGGCAAAGGTTTCTGCTACGGAAACCAAGTCAAAATTCACATTCTCAGAGGTCAGTACCGGTGAATGGTGTCAGAATTACTATACTGAGGATAATGGAAATGACCTTGGCTCATGGCGAATTCCGAACGAAAAGGAGCTTGCCGTAATCAATCACTATTATGCGGATCCTGCGGGCCATACTGATTTGCTGACTGCCTCAAGAAGTAAGTATGCGCGTCCGAACTCATCTGATGTTATGGTATTCTATGTGAACATATTTAATCAGATTACGACGAATATGACATACGACACGAGTACGGAGACGAGAAAGCCTATCGGCACCAACGCCGTATTCAAGCTTCGTTGTGTCCGCGATGCTGCTCCTAAGGCATCCGGCACCGGAGCAGACAGCAGCTCGAACACATACGAGAACGGAGGAAGTATCATCAAATAAACTGATTCAAAATGAAAAAACATATATACGGACTGTTCCTTTGTGTTCCGGTTCTCGCCAGTGTGCTTGGCTGTTCACAGAGAGAGGATGTCCCTCAGACAGGCATTGCCAAGGAGATAACCGTCATCGGAACGCAGGATGATTTCACAGGACTCAAGACACGCTCAATGGTCGGCGAAGTCCTTGACAACGGGGCAATTGCAATGGACTGGAGCGTAGGAGACCAGATAGGAGTATTCGGAACCGGCACCACCAGCAATGCATGCTTCACAAGTACAAATACATACCCTATCCGCGAGACCGGATTCAAAGGAACTTGCGCCATAGGGGAGAAGCCGGAATATGCCTACTATCCTTATAATGCCAATGCCAGTGACAAGACTGCGATTCCTGTCAGTATTCCTTCAGTTCAGAATTATTCTGGAGTGGCCTCTGTCGCACAATACGATTTCAAGGCTGCAAATTCATTCGCGGATTTGGGCGACGGGAAGTACCAGTTCAATATGAAACAGCTGGCATCGCTCCTGAGACTTGAGATTAATCTCAATGATATCGCGGCACTTCTGGCAGAAAAAACTGTTGAGACTGCATCAGAGTCATTGAAATCCATTACCCTCAGTTCGGATGTCCGCATGACCGGTGACTTCACCTGCGACCTCACGAAACTTGAAGGAAGCAATGCCCTCAATTTCAGCGGAGACGCCGGGCAGATCATGGGATTGACAATCAATTTCATTGACAAGCCTGCTCTCTCCGGAACGTTGGTCGCCTACGCGGTTGTCGCGCCGGGCGCCCAGAAAGGCAAGACGCTCACCTGCACGATGATTGTCAATGACTTCCTTTCTGTCAAGCTGTCGGCTCAGATGCTGTGCGATTTCGAAGGAGGAAAATATTATACCCTTCCTCTCAATGCCACCGTATTTGTCAATAACGGTGCGACAGTCGAGGACAAGACACCTGCTGACGCGGAGCCCGTTGCCGGTCAGCCGTCCAACTGTTATATGATCAATGCTGCCAAGACGTATTCGTTTGATGCGACTGTCATTGGCAACGGCGAGGCTGGAATAATTGCAGATGCCGGTTTCCATGCCACGAGCGCCAGCATTGACCCGAAATCTGCGAAACTGATGTGGGAGGATAGTGAAGGCTTCATTTCAGGTGTCAGCCTTGTGAAGGGAAAGGTGCATTTTACGGCTGAGAAGAATGTCGGCAATGCGATGATTGCTGTCTTCGATGGCGCGGGAACTGTGCTCTGGAGCTGGCATATCTGGGGTGTCGGGGATACGATGCCGGAGGATGAGGTGGTTTCCAGTCAGGCCACCATCAGTGCGAATTCCACGTTAAAAGTCAAGTACACTGTCATGGACCGTGCACTCGGAGCATTGTCCAAGACGTCTTATTTCACGACACTTTATCAGTGGGGACGTAAGGATCCGATTCCTAACAGTACTGTTTATTTTGTGGATGGTCAGGCCGCCGAGATAGAGACGACTTATCCTGTCCACAAGCCTGGTTCGGCAGCAGATGCGACAATCCTTACCTCCATTCAGCATCCTGAGTGCATCATAGATGACTATAAAGGTCAGGCAGGAGATTGGCTTGCCAGTGACAATACTAATAAGTATAACCTGCTGTGGGGAGATAATAATACCACTTATGTGTTTAATAAATCTAAGCCGGCTGCAGGAAAAGGATGGACAAACGGCAAAACCATCTACGACCCGTGCCCGTCCGGTTATAGAGTTTCCAGCAAGTTTGCATGGACTGGATTCTGTGGCTCGTCATCCGGAGATACAAAAAATATAGACTACATTAATTTCGTCAAATACGAGAACGGCTACTACTTCAAGAAGAATTCCAGCGATGGTGTCGGAATCTATTTTCCTATGACAGGCTCCAGAGGATGCGAGACAGGTTCATTATGGGTAGGAAGAGATGCAAGTGCCTATAATTCATTGAATCACGATGCTTCATATTGGGCGAGTGCCCCGTCGCAAAATCTTGGAAGAGGTGCAAGACTGAGCGTCAGTCCGTATGATGCCTCACCGTCGACAACTCAAAGCAGTGCCAACAGCATCAATACAGTTGATGAGTCCGGAAACAGATCCGCTGTGCATCCGGTCCGCTGCATACGGGAATAACCGAATCCGTCTGTTGATTTCGGACAATGCCTGACCAAAACACTGAGCGCCAATATTCGGAATCCATGAATATTGGCGCTCAGTGTATATTATTATATGTCGCTCTGACCGACCGGCTTGCAACGCTTATTTGTCGTCCTCGTGACTGCCTTCCTCTTCCTCCTTAGGAAGAACGATAGGACGGAATCGCTTCTGTCTGCGCTCCCAACGCTCACGTGCAAACTGCTGCATGTCGATTGCCTGGTCGTTCTCGTCGATGATTTCCAGACCGAGGATAGTCTCGATGATGTCTTCGAGGGTTATGATGCCCTGGAAACAGCCGTATTCGTCGATGATGAGAGCCATCTGCTCATGCTTCTTGAGCAATTCCTCCCAGATATGTCCGCAGGAATCCTCCTCCTTGAAATAGGATATAGGGCGTTTCAGTTCCACCAGTCTCTTGTCGAACTCGTCATCTGCGAGACCCTCCAGAGCATCGCTCAAGAGAATATATCCGGTGATGTATTCCGGCGAATCCCCATAGACTGGAATTCTGGAGAAATGCAGGTAAGTCTCGTTCTTGTAGAAATTTTTCAATGTCATGTTCTCCTGGGCCGTCATCGCTACAATTCTCGGAGTCATCACATCGCAGGCCTGCACCTTGTCCAGCTTCATGATATTCTGGATGACCTTGTTCTCGTCAGAGTCTATCACACCCTCCTCCAGGCCGATGTTCGCCATCGCCGTCACCTCGTCCCTGCTCACGGTCGCCTCGTCCTCATCCTTGCTCAACAGATTGGTAATCAGCTGGACAATGATGACAAGCGGCCACATCAGTATGGTAAGGAAAGAGATTACCGATGTCACGAAACCCATCAGATTCTTCCAGTATGTCGTTCCGATAGTCTTCGGGACAATCTCCGAAAACACCAGCACCAGCAATGTTGTCAATGCCGAAATGATGCCGAACCAGGTGCTTCCGAACAATATCGTCGCTTGGCGGCCCACAGCCGCTGCGCCCAGAGTGTTCGCGATTGTGTTCAATGACAGAATCGCAGCCAGTGGCCTGTCCGGATCGGATTTAAACTTGAAAAACTTTTCTGCAGGCTTGTATCCCTGCTCCTTCTTCATAGTTATGAAAGAGAGCGGAGTTGACATCAATACTGATTCCAGAAGAGAGCAAAGGAACGAAATCCCCAGCGTTCCAAGCATATAAATTATAAGCAGTGTCATACTGTGTTCTTAGTATATTCCGCAAACATACATAAAAAATATGGATTTCATGAACTGTCATTGATAAAAAATACGGCCCCAGGTCGCCGAACTGCGACTCTGGAGCCTTTCCTATGAAGCGAAATTAAGTGCTATTTGAATTTTCCTTCGTTTACGAAGTCATTGTATTCCTTCATCTCGTCATCCCAACCGGTGTATTTCATGCCCTTTACAACATACTTCTTGACTGTACCGTCCGGGTAAGCCCTTGAATAAGAATCGATTTCTATTGTGTCGATCTTGTTGTTATTGTTCGTGCCTGTAGTTCCGCCGGTAACGATTTTCCCGCTGAAGGAAATTGTGTAGTCCTTGTAACCCAGTTTGGTTGCTGCAGTATAGTAGCCTCCCTGGCCGGATCCTGCACCTTCGAGATATGGATTCCATGCGGTTCTCGGCTCGGTAGCAGTGATACCTGAGCATGTGAACGTCTGTTCGTTCAGATTGACATCGACTTTGAAGCGGACAGCATCCAGATATAACGTGCTGTTGAGAGACGTGGCGGCAGGGTTCAAGTCGGTAATGGTGACCCAAGCTTTGTCTGAATCATTGAAAGTCGTGTTCGTGATAAGGACAGCAAACACTGTGGATGGCTGTGTGGAACCATTCTCGTAGGCGAATGTGACATACTTTCCATCTATCTTCGAGATGGCAGTCATTTCGGGGTCATCGACCTTGTATGTCTCACATGAAATGACCGAGAATACGGCCGCCGACATCAATGCGAGGCTTTTGATTATTTTATTCATAATTCATTCATTTTAAGTTGATACGATCCTTATTTATGCCACCACATCTTCACGTTCAGAGCTACAGGCTCAGGTGAGTTGGCGTTATATGTGGCGGAAGTCTTGGAATAGAGGAAACGCTGCGGATAACCGCTGTCCAATACACCATGATAGTCAGTGATCGTCTTTCCTCTTGTAGGGTAGCCTGTCCTGTTGAGGTCGAACCAAGACTCTGTAGGCATACAGCGGACGTTGGATGCCCATTTGTGATTAATAATCTGCTCTACCATGCTCTCGGCGCTTCCTGATTTGAAGGCGTATGGGCCGGCCAACAGAGTCTGGGCGTCAGCCTCCTTGCATTTTGCTCTTGTAAAAGCAGCCTTGATTGCTGTTTCATAGGCAGTCTTTGCTTTTGCCGTGTTGCCAAGTCTTGCATAAGCCTCTGCCTTGAGGAATTCAGCCTCATCTACGGTTCCGAAATATACAGGATCTATCGCGCCTATGGCCAGACGGCTGGTCTTGGTAGGGTCACTAGCCAGACCATATTGCTCTCCTCTGAATTTTCCGTCAGGATTGCTGTCGTAGTAATAAGCGAATCTCGGGTCTGATGCGTCGAGTACATTGGCGATATCTGAACAAGCTCTGATGTTCATGTTGGAGTTGAGTTGACGACGGTCGTTCTCGTAAAGAGGGTTGGACTTGTCGGCAGCATCGAGGAAATTGTCGAATGCCGCGTCCTGTTTAAGGAGGTTGTCCTCGGAGAGAAGTGCCTCTATCTTGGACTTGTTGGTGTTGAAATCACGCAACATCATCTTGAGGTAGAGGGTGTTTGCGAACTGGAGCCATCCGTCGATATTGCCTCCGAACACCATGTCCGAAGAAGCCGACAGATTGTTTGATTCGTCAGTCTTGGCCTTGGCATGAAGTCCGCGAACCTCTTCGAGAATGCCGATGATATGTTTCTGCAGATCCTCGCCTGAATCGAAATGAGGATTCTGTGATTCAGTCAGATACCCTTCCGAGTAGGCGACTTTGTCGTAAAGGCTGGTAAGAAGATACAGATTGTAGGCCAGCATTGTCTTTGCCTCCATTACATAGTTTGTGTTGCCTTCTTCAGCCTCACCCTTGGTTATGATTTCCTTCAATGTCGGCATGATCGAACCATAGAAGTAACTCCACGGGCTGGTGAAAGATGAATTGGTGACATCGTAGGTCATGTGGGTGTAGTACTGGTTGGCGGTGCTGCACTGGTTGACATACTGTGCCCAGAAATAGCCGTACAAGTTGATGTCATAACCTACCTTGTAGGCTGTCATGAGCTGTGTTGTAGGAAGGAGGCTTTTTATCTTAGCATCCGCCACGTAGTTCGGATCCGTATTGATGTCCAGCCAACTCTTGCAGCTTCCCATCGAAAGAAGTGCAAGCGCTGAGGCGAAATATGTATATATCTTTTTCATAATCAATCCTAGTTAAATAATTAGAATACAATCTTTACGCTACCACCGAATGTCCTGGTGGACGGTGCTGAGAAATACTCTCCGTACTGGGATGTCAGGTCATTGCCGTAGTTGGTGTTGTCCGGATCCACGAGTCCCTGCTGAGGAGTCCACATGAGGAGATTTCTGCCGACCAGAGAAACATTGATCGATGACAGCCATCTGACATTTTCGAACCACTTGTCAGGAAGAGTGTACGAAATGTTCAGTTCGCGGAGTTTCACGTATGTCTTGTCGATAAGGAAATCGCGATATACAGAGTAATTGTTGGAGTCGTTATACAGTCCGTGAACATTATAGAAAGAGTTTATCGGTCTGTCATTTTCCGCATAGACAGGGTTGCCTGCTCCGTCTTTTCCTACCTGAATCACTGAATTCGGATAAATCCAAGGATCTCTCAGGTTGTACATTGTCTCTTCTGCGTTACCGGTGAAGTAAAGAGTTGCCTTGGTAGCTGAGTACATGAGACCGCCATGACGGAAGTCGAAGTTGAATCCGAGAGAGAGTCTCTTGTAGCGGATTGTGTTGTTCAGACCCATAGTGTAGTCTTCTTCAGCCTTTCCGAGAGTGGTGTAATTCGATTCATCGTATGTAGGGAGACCCGTGTTCTGGTTCACGATAGTCATGCCGTAATATGGGCTTGACTTGTCTTCCACCTTATTGATTTTGTAGTCAACCCATGTGGTGAGAGACTCTCCGACCTTCGCCTTCAGCTGAGGTCCCTTTGTGAGACCGTAGATCTGGTACTCCTTGACGTCATCCCAAAGTGACTTGACCTTGTTGTTGTTCTTTGAGAAAGTGTAGCCGAGATGCCATTCCCAATCCTTGGTCCTTACAGGTACGATTCCTACGGACAATTCGATACCCTTGTTCTGTATTTTGCCGATGTTGCGTACTGCTGAGGTGTGTCCTGACTCAGGTGCAAGTGTCGCGGAGATGATCTGGTTCTTGGTTATCTTGTTATAGAGAGCAACGTCAAAGCTCAGTCGGTTGTCGAAGAATCTTGCGTCGATACCGATTTCCGCTTCTGTGGAAATCTCAGGCTTCAGGTCTGTCGAAGGAATTCTGCTGCTCTTTATGAGTCCCGAGAAACTGTTCAGAGGGAATGTGAGTTTTCCGAATCCGCCGCCTGCAGAACTGAGATAGTAGTATGCCGATGTATAATATGTAGGTGCATCGTTACCTGTCTGGCCGTATCCTCCGCGAATCTTGAGGAAACTGATGACACTGTTCTTCATCGAAGGGATCAATTCCGTGAGGATGACCGAACCGTTCACTCCGTAGTAGAAGAACGAATTGTTATCGATTGGAAGTGTCGAAGACCAGTCGTTTCTGGCTGACAATGTGAGATATACGGAGTTTTTCCAACCGAAGTCGGCCTGTGCGAACACTCCCATGAGGCGACGCTTTGTGATCGCTGAACTTGCTGTCGGTGTGGCTCCGCTGGTATTCATGAAACTTGCCCATTCTTCGATGGCGACTCCGCTCAAATTTCCATATAATCCGGAACCGGTTCTCTGGTTTACGTTAAGTCCCGCTACACCGTGGAGAGACCAGTCCTTGCCGAAGGTATAGTCGGCATTCAGCAG